>CAIWLA010000473.1 GCA_903913345.1 uncultured Magnetococcales bacterium
GCTTTGCCCCCAACCCCACCCAGGACATGATCCCCTGGGATCCGTCATGGCCAAGGACGATTAAAAAAAGTGTGGAGTTTTTTCCAGTGACACCTAAACAATTGATTGCATTCGTTATAACCGCCTTCTTTGGTCTTTTGCTGGGCTATGCACCCATCGCCTTCGGGATCCCTCTCGACATCACGAATGGCAAACCGTTCCGTATCGGTTTGTTTGTTACAGGTTGTTTGATGTCCTATTTCATGTTTAATTTTATCCTGAAACGGTTAAAATAAGGCCGGAACCCGCTGTCCACGTTCAACTGCTCCCTCCTGAGCGGCGAGCAGGGCATGAAAGAAATGGGCACTCTCCCGTATCACCTCTTGTCGCTGCCGGTCTACCGTGATGATGTGATAGCAGTCATCCAGCAGCACCTTCCGCACCGGTCCCCCCAGGTGCTGCTCCAGATAATCCGCATTGCTGGGGCTGGTCATGTCGTCCTCCTGGGCATGGATGACCAACGTGGGCAGGGTGATCCGGGGCAACTCCCGTTTGACCAATCGAATGAGTTGCTGCAACTCCCGCATGGAACGCCCGCAGGTGCCCAGATGACCCGCTGCAGCACTGTTTCCCGATGTCATACTGTCCAGCACCCATCGACGCAGGCGTTCGTCCTTGATGCCATAGGGAAAATTTTCAATAAAACGGTATCGATCCCCCAATGGAGTGGCCAGTACCAGCGGCAGCAGAAAACCCAGCCTGGGAATCGCCCAACCGTCATACCAGAGGGTGGTTGAAAAGCAGGCGATGCCGCGCAACTGGCTGGGCCTCTGGGCCGCCAAATGGAGTGCCAGTACCGCCCCCATGGAAAGCCCAGCGGCAAAAACCGCCGCATGGGATTGGGCCAGACGCTGATACGCCACCTCGACACTGGCATACCAATCCGGCCAACGGGTACGCAGCAACGCCCCTTCAGAGCCGCAATGCCCCGCCAACTGCAAACCATACACGGCAAAGCCCGCCGCAGCCAACCCCTTGCCCACATGGCGCATTTCGGTGGGTGTTCCGGTCAAACCGTGAATCAGCAAGACCGCCGCAGTTGACCCCGGATAATAAAAACTGACATCGGGAATGGCCGTCTCCACGGATTGCTCCAGACCGGCTGTACCCGGACCAGACCAGACCTGGCTGCCCACCCAGCGACTGACCCAGGCGCGCCAGCCTCTCCCCGATGTCTGGAACGATGGCATCTTGTCGGCGGATGTTACGGTCTTTGTCCGTTCCACGCTGTCACTCCCCCATCGACCACGGCAGCCCCCTGGTGCCCAAGGCCACCCTGGATATTCGGCTACCCTCGTTGCGACCCAGTCCCCTGGGGGTGACTGGGCCACACCCCCTCGCCATGGTTCAAAACGATCACGTTTTCGTTACCCGGGTCAACACCTGATCCAACAGCACCAGGGCCAGATCCATCTCCTCGCGGCTGATTTCCAGGGATGGGGCCAGGGTGACCACATTCTTGTAGTAACCGCCGATGTCCAGTACCAGACCATACCGCTGACCGCCGGACTCCAGGTCGCCCTTCATCCCCTCCTCCATCATGCGATCGGTCATGGCCTTGTCCGGGGTAAAACCATCGGTGGCGCAAATTTCCATGCGGAGGGCCATACCCAAACCATCCACATCGCCGATAATGGCATGGCGACGTTGCAACGCCCGCAAACCCTCCAACAAATAGGCCCCCTTGCTGCGGGCGATGGCGGTATAATCCGTTTCACGCATAAACTGGATCGCCTCCAGAGCCACCGCCGTACCCAGGGGATTGGCGGCAAAGGTGGAGTGGGTGGAACCGGGGGGGAACAGCTCCGGGGTGATCAATCCCTCCCGCGCCCACAGCCCGGCAAGGGGATTCATGCCGTTGGTCATCGCCTTGCCGAAGACAATCAGATCCGGGACGATGCCAAAATTTTCGATCGCCCAGAAGGTACCCGTGCGGTAAAAACCCATCTGGATTTCGTCATCCACCAACAGAATGCGCCGCTCCGACAGCACCGACTGCAACCGGGCAAAGTACCCATCGGGGGGAATGATATAGCCACCGGTGCCTTGCACCGCCTCGATATAGAAGGCGGCATATTCCGAGGAGCCATTCTTGGCATCCCAGACCCCATAATATTCGGTCTCAAAAAGCCGGGCAAATTGATCGATGCAATAGAGTCCACAATCCGCCTTTTTCTTGCCATAAGGGCAGCGAAAACAGTAGGGAAAGGGGATGAATTGCGCCCGATCGCCGAAATGGCCATAGCGACGGCGATATCGATAGGAGGAGGTGATCGCCGAGGCTCCCAGGGTCCGACCGTGATACCCCCCTTCAAAGGCGAACATCAGGCTTTTGCCCCCGCAGGCGTTGCGTACCAGCTTGAGGGAATCCTCGATGGCCTGGCTGCCACCGACGTTGAAATGGACCCTGCCCTTGACGCCAAAGGTCTGTTCGACATTCTGGGCAATGGCCTTGGCCAAAAGGATCTTTTCCCGGTGCAAATACTGGGAGGCCAACTGTGGCAAGGTATCGATCTGGCGTTTCAACGCGCCGTTGAGGCGGGGATTGGCATAGCCAAAATTGCACGCCGAGTACCACATTTGCAGATCCAGATAGGGTCGATTGTCCTCATCAAAAAGCCAGGATCCCTCGCAACGGGTAAAAATTTTCGGCGGTTCCAGGTAATGCACCGTATCACCGAAGGAGCAATAGGTCGCCTCATCACGCAACAAGTCACTGTTCACCTTATTCACTCCATGGCACGCCAAATTGAGCACACATGAGGGCGGGCGTGTCCACGCTCATGGTTGGGCAACAGGGTCCGATTGTGTGGTGCGATGGAAGCGGTGACCACACGGGTGGGGCAACCTCCCTGGTTCTGATCATGGACGACAGAAGCTGCGCCAGGAAAACCGGCGAGGTCACCTGTTCCAGACAGTCACGAAAACGGCTGAAGGGCAGATGGGGCAATCCCTGTTCCCGGCAACGCTGCAACAGGCGATCCTTGGCCCAAACCATATGAACGGCCTCCGCGACACAAAAATCCGAGGCCCCATCACCGATCAATATATTCAGGGAGTGGCTGCTCTCTGTCCCATGGGCAACCCGGCATTTGCAGGTGCCGGACGCCGAGCGACAGTCGGATTGGGCGTAGGGAAAGGTGAGACGATAGCTTTCCTCCGTCAACCATTGAAGATGGTTGGCAAATACCGGCAGATGGCCCAGCCCGTACCGGTCCAGAATGCGGCGAATGGCATAGTCAATGCCGTCACTGACCACCAGCAGAGACCATCCCAAACGGCGCGTATGGTCCACAAAGGCCGGAAAATCGGGATCGATCTCCACCTGATCCAGGTAGTGGTTCAGGTCGTTCTGGGTCACCCGCAGCAACTCGACTTGACCCCTCATGCAAGCCTGGGAACCAATGCGACCGGCGCGCCACGCCTCTTCCAGCACGCGCCATTCCGGAAGGGCAAACCGTTCCAGGAGACCATCGGTCACATCTTCCGGGACAATCGTACCATCAAAATCGCACAAAATACGGGGAGTCATCTGTTCAATCCGAGCAGCGTTTGAAGAGCAGAGTGGTGTTGAGGCCACCGAAGGCAAAGGAGTTGTTCAGCACGGCCCGAATGGGCATGGCGCGGGCATGATTGGGCAGATAGTCCAGGTCACATTGGGGATCGGCATCCAGGAAATTGGCTGTGGGAGGTGCCACCTGCTGTTGGAGGGCTTCAATACAGGCGATCGCCTCCAGGGCGGCGGCCGCCCCCAGGGTGTGGCCATGCAAAGATTTGGTGGACGAGACGGCAACGTGTGGCGCGTGACGACCAAAAACGGCATGAATGGCACGGGTTTCAACCACATCGTTCAAGGTGGTGCCGGTGCCATGGGCGTTGATATAATCGATCCCGTCGGGGGCCATTCCCCCATCCTGCAGGGCCGCCGACATGGCGTGAATGGGGCCTTCGACCTGGGGTTGCACCAGATTGAAGGCGTCTGCGCTCATGCCAAAACCCGCAAATTCCGCCAAACCAACGGCTCCTCTCCTCTCGGCCGCCTCCCTGGTCTCCAGAATCAGGATCCCGGCCCCCTCCCCAAGGACCATGCCACTGCGCTGACGGCAAAAGGGACGACAGGTATCCGGGGCCATCACCCGCAGACCTTCCCAGGCCCGAATGGTACCATAGGTGACACAGGCCTCCGTGCCGCCGGTGATGGCCACATCCACCATGCCGGAACGCAGCAGCAACAGTGCCATCCCCATGGCGTGTCCGGCGGAGGCACAGGCCGAGGAGGTGGTAAAAACCGGACCGGTAATGCCGTAGGTAATGCTGATTTGGCTGGCAACGGAGCAATGAATCAATTTTGGCACGGTAAAGGGATGCAGACGTTTGGCGTTTTGGGCAAACAGGCGATGATAGGCCCTCTCCTGGGTCTCCTGCCCCCCGGCACCCGTGCCGATGATGACAGCGGTGCGCTGGGCCAAGGGTCCGCTGAAATCCAGGTTGGCCTCGGCAATCGCCTCCTGGGTGGCCAGCAGACCAAACTGGGCAAAACGATCCAGTTGCTGGATCTGATCATCGGTAAAATGTTCTTTTTCCTGATAGTCAGGCACCTGGGCAGCCACCTGGATCTGCAAGGGGGTGGCATCAAAACCGCGAATGGGACCAATACCGGAGACCCCGCGCAACAGCCGGTCAGCAAAGGCCGGACGATCAGGCCCCAAGGCGGAGATACAGCCCCGACCGGTGACCACAATCTGTTTCATGAAGCCGAGTGACTCTGCTTTTGTGCAACCAGAGATTCGACCAGGCGCACGACA
>CAIWLA010000474.1 GCA_903913345.1 uncultured Magnetococcales bacterium
ATATCGGCATGATCACCCGGAACGAGCGCAATGCCATCATTCAACATGGCACCATGACCATGGTGCGCCACAGTGTCCTGGTCGATGTGGGCGGGTGGGCCGAATGGTGCATCACCGAGGATGCCGAATTGGGTTTGCGCATTTTCGAGCGGGGTTTCCAGGCCCTCTATGTCCCGCGCAGTTATGGTCAGGGGTTGATGCCGGATACCTTTATCGATTTCAAGAAGCAACGGTTTCGCTGGGCCTATGGTGCCGTGCGCATTCTGCGCGCCCATATCGGTGAATTGTGCGGCTGGCGTCCCTCCTGTCTGACCTGGGGACAGCGGTATCATTTTATCGCCGGGTGGATACCCTGGCTGGCCGATGGTTTCAACCTGCTGTTCAATCTCTTTGCCCTGATGTGGTCGGCGGCCATGATTGTGGCACCGCAATCGGTGGATTCGCCCTCCATGGTGTTCAGCACCTTGCCGTTGGCCCTGTTTGCCTTCAAGCTGTTGAAACATTTTTATCTCTATTGTGCCCATGTCGGGGTCAGTGTGACCGGTTCCCTGTCGGCGGCCATTGCCGGTTTGTCGCTTTCACACACCATTTCCCTGGCCATCATCGAAGGTTTTTTTGGCAAGGACAAACCCTTTTTCCGCACCCCCAAACAGGTGGATGGGCATCGGTTCTGGCGTGCCCTCTTTGCGGCCCGTGATGAAACGGCCTTGATGATGGCCTTCTGGGTGGCGGCCTGGGGGGTGGCGGTCAACGTGGGGTTTGACTTTTTCGATACCCGTGTCTGGGTCAATGTGTTGATTGTGCAGTCGTTGCCCTATGCGGTCACCTTCCTGATGGCCGCCATCAGTGGCATCCCCTCGTCCCGTCCACACCCTGCGGAACCGGGGGTTTCTTTGGATGCGGTCACAGCAGTGGTTCCCGCCATCGGCCCGGTCTGCCTGGAAGCCGGGGAAAAAGATCGGCCTGTGGCCCAGGAATAGGGTATTTTATGCGCGTGGTTGTCCGGTTTGATCACATCGTTGGCATGGATTCAAAATGACCACTGTCGCCCTCTTTTTTGCCCAATCCCTGCTGCTGATCGGCCTGCCCTATCTGGTCTGGCGCGTCCTGAAATTGCGCAACTGGATTCCCCTGGTGGTGTTGCAAATTTTGACCGGCATCCTGCTTGGACCCGCCGTGCTGGGCCGGTTTTCCCCGTTGTTCTGGCATTCCTTTTTTACCCAGGAATCGTTGACCGCTCTTTCTGGTCTGGCCTGGCTGTCCGTTGTCCTGTTTGCCTTTCTCACCGGGCTGCATCTGCAACCCGATGAATTCAAGGGATTGGGACGCTCTTTTGCCGTTGTCAGCCTCTCCAGTATTGTCACGCCCACCCTGCTCGGTACAGTGGCGGGTTGGGGTATTGCCTATCTCCATCCCGAAGCGATTGGCACGGGGGCCACGATCGGACAATTCTCGGCAGCCATCGGGGTCTGCATTGGCGTCACGGCTCTGCCTGTATTGGGAGCCATTTTGCGTGAAAGTGGCTTGATCGATCATCGGGTCGGTCGCATCTCTCTGAGCATAGCCGCCATCAACGATGCCGTCCTGTGGGTTGTGCTGGCTTTTCTGCTGATGGGATTGCCGCACCGTTCCATGACGGCCCTCAGCGGTTTCTGGTTGTCCCTCATCGGCCTGACCTACCTCTTTCTCATCTT
Source organism: uncultured Magnetococcales bacterium (assembly GCA_903913345.1). Classification (GTDB taxonomy): domain Bacteria; phylum Pseudomonadota; class Magnetococcia; order Magnetococcales; family Magnetaquicoccaceae; genus Magnetaquicoccus. The sequence continues at coordinate 1,695 of CAIWLA010000474.1, forward strand.
TTTTCCCGTGCGTACCCTGCTGAGGCGGCGTATCGGTGACAGCGAAACATTGACGGAAAATGGTTTGGTCATCGCCTGTGCCGTCATTTTCGGCTCGGCTTTCATGGCGGAACTCTGTGGACTTCATGCGGTGTTGGGCGGCTTTCTGGCCGGTGTCATCATGCCGCGCAAGGTGGCCCAGGCCGTTGCGGCGCAGATGGAACCGATCACCGTCATGATTCTCCTGCCGTTCTTTTTTACCCGTACCGGATTGACCACCTATTTTGATCTCTTTTCGAATGGCCTGTTTGATATTTTTTTGCTGGCCACGATTACTTCCATGCTGGGCAAATTTTTAGGCACCGCTCTCCCGGCTCACTGGATGGGCGAGGGGTGGCCGGTGGCCTGTGCCCTGGGTACGCTCATGCAGACCAAAGGGATGATGGAGGTGGTTATTCTGACGGTCCTGCTCGAAGCCCAGGTGGTCTCGGCGACCTGTTTTTCCGGATTGTTGTTCATGGCCATTGTCACGACCATCCTGACGGCTCCAACGTTGCGGTTGACCTGTCATCTCACCACGTTGCCTTGTCCGGGCAAGGGCCTCCCCGCCGATTCCTCAACCTGATCCGGCTCCGCAGAGGGGGCAATCGGGATTTTTGGTGATCCGAATCCGTTGTATCTGACCGTGCAGCACATTGACCAGGAGGAGGGAACCGGCCAACGAGTCGCCCACCCCCAGCAACGCCTTGATTGCCTCGGCCGCCTGCCAGGCACCGAGGATGCCGGTCACCGCACCCAGGACGCCTGCACTGCGGCAGGTGGGGGTGGCCTCCGGGGCCGGGGGGTGGGGGTAGAGGCACTGATAACAGGGTGCCGTGTTGTCCACCCCGTGGCGAAAAACGGACAACTGCCCTTCAAATCCCAGCACCGCTGCCGAAACCAATGGCTTGCCCGCCCGAAAGCAGGCGGCGTTGAGCAGATATCGGGTGGCAAAGTTGTCGCTGCCATCCAGGAGCAGATCCCCCTGTTGCACGAGACCATCCACCGTCTCCTGGGTCACCCGTTGGGTAAACGGGATCACCTGGACATCGGGATTCAGGGCCTGCAGAGCTTGTGCAGCCGAGTCTGTCTTGGCCTGGCCGATGCGGTCTGTGGTATGGAGGATCTGCCGTTGCAGGTTGGACAACTCCACCCGATCGTCATCGGCCAGGATCAACTGCCCGACCCCGGCGGCGGCCAGGTAGCAAGCGGCGGGGGATCCCAACCCCCCCGCGCCCACCACCACCACGCGGGCTTGCAGCAGGCGTGTCTGCCCGGCCCCGCCGATCTCCTTCAGGAGCAGTTGGCGGGAGTAGCGTTCCATCTGGGTGGGGGAGAGTGCCATGCCCTTGTCCTGTCACGGTGTCTGGTGGAAGTGGATGGTCATCTGGTTGGCTCCCATTTGGCAAGAGAAACGACCAGAGGTGCCCATTGTGTGCTCGTCAGTCTGGTGATCAAGCGTTCATCCGCCGTCATCAGAGGGGCGTTCTCACGTTCTGCCAGTGCGAGGTAGAAACAATCATAAACGGGGTGATCGATAATCGTGGCTATGCGAAGGGCCGGAACAAACAGATCCGATAGGGGAACAACACGGTGCAACGATCGGGACAAGTGCCAATGGATACGATTCATCTCTTTTGGATCGACAGTCTCGCGGCGCAGCCGTTTCCACAGCACGTTGCCGACTTCGGCAAACAGCAGTTCCGGGGCCAACAAGGACAACTCGTCGGTCAGCAATCTTTTCGCCAAATTGTGATTGTCTTCAGGTAGGTACCATTTACAGACAACGCTGGCGTCAACGATAAGATTCATTGTTGTCCCGATCCTCGCGAATCCATTGGGCAGCGGATGGCATGTCGGGGGGGGATGGAGAAAACAGCTTGCAGATGGCATCGGCCTCTGACGCCAACTCTGCCTTGGAAGGGCGTACCGCCCCAATCAGGATCTCCCGCAACGCCTGCTCCAACGACTGGCGTTGCCCAGCCGCCTTGGTCTTGAGACGTTCGATAATCTCATTATCCATATTGTGGATCACCAACTCACCCATGGCTTGCCTCCTTGTCGATTTCGGGAACGGTCAAAGCACCGGACAACGATTACTTGTACCACATGGCATGGCATGGTGGGAACCAGGATGGCCGCGTTTAAACGCGCAATCCGTCAATCTATGGCGTGACAATCACCACCGGATAATCCGGGATGGCCTCCGGTTTGGCGGTGGTGGGGGTTTGCTGGTTTCCGGTCAGCTCTTTCACCCGCTACTTGGGCTGGATGACAAATTTTTCTACCGCAGTCCCCGCGTCCGTTCCGCATTGGCCAGCCTCACGGCCTCCTGCTCGTCCATCGTCTCCAACAGGCGGACCACCACATCGGGTCGGCAATAGCTCTCCCGAAGCTGGGAGACCGGATGAAATATCCCCGCTTGTGCCTTGCCCTGGTTCTGGTGCCAACCCAGCAACGCCTCCCCGCCGGGGGAGGCCTGGTAGTAACCGGAGTGGGTCCAGACGATCCACCGCTGACCATCCCGATGGGGAAACAGGGCCAACACCGCCCGGCCATTCGCCATGCGATACCAGCGAATGGTGCCATCCCCCAGGGCCGCCACCGCCAACCGCCCATCTCCGGAAATATTCACCCCCCAGACCGCGCCCGGTACCTCTACGCGCCACGATCTCCGACCCAGCCGATTGAATCGGCGCAGGGATCCATCGGTACCCAGCAGGAAACTCTTATTGTCCGGGGCACTGGCCAGGCAGTGGGCGTAGTCGTATGGATCCATGGAGAGGGGTCGGCCATTCAAATGGGGGGCTGCCGTCTCTCTCCAATCGGTGATCATCAACCCATTGGCCACTGTGATCGGGGGTTTCAGGCTGGAATCCGCTGTGGGGGCCGGTTCCAATCGACCTTCTGCGAGGGAAAAGCGGACCAGGGCTGTGCCGCCCTGCTCCAGACCAAACACCACCTGCCCCCCATCCTGGGAGAGGCAAAAGTGTTCTCCAACCGCCCGAAAATCGGCCATGGCCCGCGTTTGCTGAAAGATCCGGTTTCCCTCTTCATCCATTCCCCCCCAGTGGGGATCCTCGGCACCGAAGAGCAGTCGGCCATCGGCCAGGGGATGCAAATCCGTGATAACCGAGGGGGAGAGGGGAAAATCCTGAAAGCGGCCCCGGCCTCCATCCGCCCATCGGCGCAGGGCATGGCGGCCCTGATGCTGGTATCGACCCCCTGCATACAGCCAGTGACCATCGGGGGACCAGGCGACATTGCTCAGTGAGCCATTGTCCATTCCGGTGGGTGCCGGTGCGTACAGGAGATGCAGATCGGTGCCATCCAGGAGATGGACGACCGGGGCATCATCAAATCCCACGGCAATGCAGCGACCATCGGGGGAGAAGGCCACCCCGAAGGGTTCGTGGTCGCCCGTGGCCTTGACCTGGGCCATGGGTTGAGTGGAGGCCGGGTGGTAGAGGCGGATATGGCCATCTTCGCAACTGGTCACCAGGCGACCCTGGGGATCAAAGTCGGCCCAGTAGCAGCCTCCGTCATAATTCCGGTCTGCCATGACCTCTTGCCAATCCCCGGTGCGGAAAATCCGCACCCCCTTCCTTCCCCCCAGCGCAACCGCCAGATGGCGACCGTCGGGGGACCAGACCAGGTGGTATACCACATTGGGCAGGTTGCCCAATCGATGGTGCAGGGTGCCACTGGCCCGGTCGAAGAGATAGACGCCATTTTGGCCATTCCAGCTGTTGCCCATCGACCCGCCAACGGCCACGGTTGCCCCATCCGGGGAGATGGCCGTGGCATACCATTTTCCTTCCTGGGTATTGGGTCCGATCGGGGGGCGCAGGGTGTTCAGCAGGTGGCCATCGGTCAGATCCCAGATGCGGGCGGTCTTGTCTTCCGAGGCGGTCACCAGATAGCGGCCCGCCCGATCCACGGCCATACGCCGAATCAATGCCATGTGCATACCGGTTTCCAGACGCAGCATGGGTTCTGCCGGGGGTTCTCCCGAACCCGACAGGATCTGTTCTGCCTGATTCAGCAGGGTGTTCCCCAGCCCACTGAACCGGGTTCCCATGCCGTTGAGCCATTTTTTCATTGTTCGATCTTCCCTTGTTTGGCCAGCAGCACGGCCAGAAGACCGCTACACCAACCGGATCGAAAAGTCTACCAGCCCGCCTACCCGAATGGCAATGGTCACCCTTTTTCTGGATGGCGGCCCACCCACTCCGGATAATTCTCTGTGCGACAGGCAATAAATCCGATAGAATGACTGCATTGGTCTTGCAAATGGTCTCCATTTTCTACACCAGGGAGGGATTTCATCCATGCAAATCAAGCATAAGTTGGGATTAAGCTTTGCGATCATGATCGGGCTGATTCTGGTCTCCATGACCTTGTCCCGGTATGACA
>CAIWLA010000475.1 GCA_903913345.1 uncultured Magnetococcales bacterium
CGCAGCCGCTCGTGTGCCTTGTCGATGCGTTCCAGGAACTGCGGCCGGTTGGCGATGCCGGTGAGGAGATCATTGTGCGCCAAATGCTTGATTTTCGCCTCGCCGGCGTGGCGGTCGGTGATGTCCTCAAACGTGGAGACCCAGCCGCCGTCAGGCATCGGATTGCTTTTGGCCGAAATGATGTGGCCATCGGCATGCTGGCCCAGAATTTCAACTTCGTATTTAAAATCGAAGAGATCAACGCCTTTATCTCTTGCATGGTCTAATGCATTCTGACAACGTTCCCTCTGGGATGGATCGGCTATGAGCTTGGTAACAGAATGGCCGATGATAGACTGCTGCTGGAATCCAAAAAGGATTTCAGCAGCAGGATTATAATCCACCACCAATCCTTCATCATCACTGGCAATAATGGCGTCTGGGGCATCCGTAAACACTGCCCGGTAACGTTCTTCCATCCGTTTGCGTTCTTCCAACAAAGCCTCCGTGGCATTGAGAAAAGAATTGGCGCGTTGGGACAGAAGACCGATTTCGTCGTGCAGGTGGTCTTCCTCTATCTGCAACCGCATGCCCTGGCCCGGTTTGATTTCCGTCATCATTTTGGCCAGCTTGGCCACCGGTTCACCAATAAATCGACGAAACATGACCACCAGAATCACCGTAGCGATGACAATTTGTAACACCATCAGCAGGGCAGGGTGGAAAGCCCGAATAGCGGCGGCTTTGTTAACATGGCTATGGTTTTGAATCACCACCAGAGATCCGATCTGTTCTTTGTTATCAACCGGTGAGAATAATGGATAGACCCTCCCGGTGGAAAAATCGACAGATGCTTGCTTCGACTCTTCCACGCGGAAATCATTGGTACCATTGATGCGCGTTGCCAGAATAATGGGATTGACCAGCAGACTCTGAATGACGCCGCTGGTGATCTCTGTATTCAGTGCGAAAGCACCCACTTCGGCCTGGACTTGAACGGTTGCCACCAGTTGTCTCTCCAGGTCATTGGTTTCGGCGATTTCGTGAAAAAAGGAGTACAGGTAAAAAATGGCTCCGCCCAACAGGGAAAAAAGAAGCATTCCCAAACCAACGGCGACGACAAAACGTCGTTCCAGGCTGTAACGGCCCAATAGGCTACTCATCTAGAATCAACACCTGCTTGACAGACGGTTGCAACGCGATCTCGTCCACATAACTAACCGCTTTTTCATCTCCCTCCACAGCCTTGCGGGCAGTCGAACTGTCTTTTTGTGCGACAGGGGGCAAGACCCGCCCACTGAAGGTCAATCGCGCCCAATAGGTGTTGACCTGATTCAACGACATGCCATTGACACGTTCAAAAAACTGCTCTCGCAAGAGGCTGTCTCGCGGTTGATCAATCACATGAGCAGGCTCGCCGTTGGGAAAAACACGGTTCCTGCCCAGATAAAGATCGGAAACCTGTGCAGGAGTCATGTTCGTGGTCGGATTGTCCTTGTTGACAATAACCACCACTTCCCCCGCCATGGCATGGGGAACCCAACCGATCCACAACAACACAATCAGGAAAAATCGTCCGGGAATGTAGTAGATTTTTGTCGTGTTGCGCATGGTTAAAACACAAAATCCATTGTTGTGGAGAGCGTGTTGATTCGAGTGTCTACGTGTGTGCGGTCGTTGGTGCCGACATACCACAAACCGTAGCCGTAAGGGTGAACCAGGGTTGAGTCCCATTGCACCTTGAAGGCAATATGACTGTTAAAATCCCAACGCAACCCCAGCGACTCGGTCTCCTGATCAAAACGGGTTGAATTCAACACAGAGACCGCACTGACTTGCAAATTGGACAAGCCAGCCGATGTTGGCCAGACAGGGACAGTGGAACGCACCCCACTGAGCACGGCGAACGGCGTAAAATCTCCCACCCGGCGACCCATACCGACATAGGCCATATTGCCATTGGACACCATGTCGGCGGTGGTGGTCACTC
>CAIWLA010000476.1 GCA_903913345.1 uncultured Magnetococcales bacterium
CCTCTGGCGGCACCAAGATCCAGGTGTTCGGCTCGGGCAAGCGGATGCGCGGCCTGCGCCATGGTCCCTATCGCCCGGATCTGGTGATCTGTGACGATTTGGAGAATGACGAAAATGTTCGGTCTCGTGCCCAGCGTGACAAGCTGGAAGTCTGGTTCAAGAGAACCGTCCTGAAGATTGGCCCGCCGGACGACTCCCTGAACGTCGTGGTGATCGGCACCGTGTTGCACCATGACTCGCTCCTCTCCCGTTTGCTCCGGGATCCGATGTGGGAGTCAAAGCGGTTTTCCGCCATCATCCGCTGGCCAGACCGCATGGATTTATGGGATCAATGGACAGAGATGCTGCGGATCGACGGCGAGACGGTGGCGGACGGGTTCTTCCAGGGTCACCGCAAGGCCATGGAGGCCGGGGCGAAGGTCTCCTGGCCCAGCGTGCGCCCCCTCCTTACCCTGATGAAAATCCGCGCCCGTGACGGGGTGGATTCCTTCGATTCCGAACTGCAAAATGCCCCGATGCGGGAGAATGCCACCTTTGCCAACCTGCAATTCTGGCAGGAACCGGAGGCGGATTGGCTCTTTTTCGGAGCCGTTGACCCCTCCATGGGCCGCTCCGGTGGTCGGGGCGATCCGTCGGCCATTCTGGTGGGCGGTATCAGCCGCAAGACCGGTAAATTGTGCGTGCTGGAGGCGGATATTCAGCGATGCACGCCGGACAGGATTATCGCCCGCGTTATCCAATTCCAACGGCAATACCATTGCCTGGTTTGGATGGTCGAGACGGTGCAATTTCAGGAATTTTTCAAGGATGAGTTGGTCCGGCAATCGGTGCAGGCCGGTATCCCCGTCCCGGCACGTGGGGTCAAACCGACGACGGATAAGGTGTTGCGGATCAGTTCGTTGCAACCCCACGTCAACAATGGATTGATACTTTTTCGACCGGAACAGACCACACTGCTGGAGCAGTTGCGCCATTTCGGCGAATCGGACAGCCACGATGACGGCCCGGATGCCCTGCAAATGCTCTTTGTGGCGGCCGTGGCGGGTCAGACCCCGTTCTCGTTCAAGGCGTTTGGCCAGCGGCCGCAGGCGGATGATTTTGTCTCGACCCACCCGGATTCCGGCGCGGGATCCATCGCGCCACGTTTGGATTTTACAGGATTTTGATCATGGCCGAATCAACCGCATCACCAACCCCCGGAGAAATCGCCACTATTCTGGGCGGCAGAGATATTACCCGTGGGTTTGTGGACGCGCTACGCCTCCTCCCCTCGCAAGACACCGTGTTGCGGGCCAGGGGGGTGGGCAACCTGGCCATTTACGACGAGGTGTTGCGTGATGATATGGTCAAGTCGGCCTTGCAACAGCGATTCCTGGCTCTGATCGCCACCGAATGGCGGGTCGAACCGGGCGGGACGGCCCGCGCCGATCGCAAGGCCGCCGATTTTTTGACCGAGACTTTGGAGTCCATAAACTTTGATTCTGTCACCGAAAAGATGCTCTACGGCGTGTTTTACGGCTATGCGGTGGCGGAGTGTATCTGGAATATCTCTGGGGCCACGGTAACCCTGGAGGCCCTCAAGGTGCGTCGGCAGCGGCGGTTCGGGTTCGCGCCGGATGGCTCTTTGCGCCTTCTGACCTGCGCCGATCCGATGGGTGAACCGGTCCCGGAGCAGAAATTCTGGACATTTTGTTGTGGTGCCGACAACGACGATGAAGCCTATGGTCTGGGGTTGGCCCATTGGCTCTATTGGCCAACCTGGTTCAAGCGCAACGGGTTGCGTTCCTGGGCGTCGTTTCTGGACAAGTTTGGTCACCCGTCTGTGCTGGGCAAACACACCAAGGCGGCGTCAGAAGAGGAAAAAGCCGCTCTGTTGCGGGCAATGGCCTCGCTCCAGAGCCAGTCCGGGATCATCATTCCCGACGATGCCAGCCTGGAATTTTTGCAAGCCATCAACGCTGGCCGGGCCGATTTTGCTGGCCTGCCCAATCAGATGGACGATGCGATCGCCCGGTTGATTTTGACGCAAACCATGACATCCAAAGATGGTTCTTCCCGTTCGCAGGCGGAAGTCCATGAACACATGTTTAACCAGGTGGTGCAATCCGATGGCTATTTAGTGCCTGACAGAAAAAGCCGATTTTCCCCAAACCCCCGATCCAAAAACACACCAAGTGATAAAAAATTCAGTGTAAAACATATTCGAAAGTTAAAAAATAAAGCG
>CAIWLA010000477.1 GCA_903913345.1 uncultured Magnetococcales bacterium
GCCAACATGTCCCATGAGTTGCGCACCCCGCTCAATTCCATCATCGTGCTCTCCAAAATGCTGGCCGCCAACGACCATCATGACCTGGACGCGGAGAGTATCAAGCAGGCACAAGTCATCCAGGATGCTGGCCGAGAGCTGTTGCGCCTCATTGATGACCTCCTGGACCTCTCCAAGATTGAGGCGGGCCGGGTGGATATGCATTGGGAGACCTTTTCCGTCACCGAACTGGTCGTCGAATGGCAGGAACTGTTCGCAGCCACGGCCGAGGAAAAGGGGCTGGAGTTCGTGGTGGACGACCAGTATCGCGCGAGCCTGACCACCGACCGCCACAGGCTCTCCCAGGTGGTGCGCAACCTGCTGGCCAACGCCTTCAAGTTTACCCGCCAGGGGCGGGTGGATCTGGTGTTGCGGCAAGATCAGGCGCAACTCGGCGAGCTGCTGATCCAGGTGCAGGATACGGGTATCGGCATTCCACCCGACAAACAACACCTGATTTTCGAGGAGTTCCAACAGGCGGACGGCACCACCTCCAGGCAGTTTGGCGGTACAGGTCTGGGACTTTCCATTTCCTGGCGTCTCATGGAGATGCTGGGTGGTGGGATCACTGTGGAGAGCGAAGAAGACCAGGGCAGCACCTTCACCATTCGCCTGCCCATCCAGGGCAGGTTGCCTGCCCAAGCCGTCCCGACAGCTGCTTTGGATCCGCTCCCTCCCGCCAATCGTTGCAAGGATGATCGCGCCAGTCTGGCGAGGGGAGAACGCCCCATCCTGATCATTGACGATGACCCCCTCTTTTGTGAGACGGTGATTCAAATCAATCGGCACCTGGGCTACAAAACCATTGCCGTCCGCAGCGGTGCCGAGGGCTTGGCAATGGCCCGCGACTCCCGGCCATTGGGCATTATTTTGGATATGGAACTGCCCGACCGGAACGGCATGGAGGTGCTCCACCAGCTCAAGACCACCCGCGAACTCAATGCCATTCCCGTCTATATTGTTACCGGCCAGGAGAAAGAGGGGTACTGGCAAGAGCAGGGGGCCATAGGCTCTCTACAAAAACCAGTCAACGTCGAGTCACTGGCCGGGGTGATAAACGCCTTCCAGTTGGGGAAAGGTACTCCGGCCAGGGTTCTCAGGGTCGTCGGTGACCGCTTGGGTCGGAGTCATGCGGAGGAGTGGGCGGTGCTGGAGGGGGTGGATGTGGTACGAGTAGAGGATGCCGCTGGGGCGGTCGCTGCCCTGGAGGTGGCCCAGGAGATCCCGTTCAGCGTGGTGGTGAGCGACTACCGCCTCCAGGATGGCACGACCGTTCCCGCCCTCTGCCAGTGCCTGCGCCAGATCCACCCCGACATTCCCTTTATTGTCTTGTGCGATGCTCCGTTAAGCGAAGAAGAGGAGATGGCGGTTCGACCCTGCACGGATACCATCATCCAGCGGAGCCAACAGGCCCATGTACGGCTGCTGGCGGACGTGGAGCGGTTCCTGGCTGGCATCCGTTCCCCATCTCCTGGTGCCAAGATCGGTGCCCAAGGTCAGGAGATGCGGCCCGCTTTGACCGGTCGTACCCTTCTGGTAGTGGATGACGACCCCCGCAACCTTTATGTAATTACCGCAGCTCTGGAACGTCATGGGTGCCGGGTGTTGCAGGCCATGAACGGCAAGAAGGCTCTGGATCTGCTGGCACAAGAGACGGTGGATCTGGTGATCATGGATATCATGATGCCTGAAATGAACGGCTACCAAGCCATCGAAGCCATCCGCGCCGACGATAAGCTGAAGACTCTCCCCATCATCGCCCTCACCGCCAAGGCGATGAAGAAAGATCGGGAGAAATGTTTGGCGGTGGGGGCCAACGATTACCTGGCCAAGCCGGTGGATTACGAAATACTGATCAATATGGTGCAGGTGTGGAGTCAACAAAAACCATGAGCATCTCCGTCATCGAGCAGAGCGGTTGCCGCCATGTGATGGTCCAGAAGGAGAGCCTCACCAATGATGAGGAGAGTCAACTCCTGGCCCTCATGGCGGCCCAATCGTCCCTGCCGATGGACCTGCAATTCTACGAACTGAAGTGGATTTCAGCCGTCTTGGTGGAGGCCATTGCTCTGGTCTTGGCAAAGGAAAAGCGCAGCAAGGTATACTTTTACGGTCACCATCTTTTTGTCTATCTCAGGAGTCTGGGCATTCCCGTGCGCCTGATCCACAGGCAGGGGCTGGAGAGCACTGCCAGAGTTCCTTGCCAAGCCCTGGTGCTGGGGGGATCCACCGACAGTCTGGAAAAGATCCGGTACATCGTCAAACACCTGCCCCTGGGCGAAGTGGCGGTCTTTATCGTCCAGCATGTCGCCGAGGACAAAATCAATCTGCTGGATGAACTGCTGCGTCAGCAGACCCCCTATCGGGTGCTCATGCCCCACCAGATGACGCCGGTGGAACCGGGCACCATCCATGTGGCCCCGCCGGGATACAACGTGCGCGTGGCACACGGGCAGGTCTATCTCACCAAAGACCGCAAGACAAACGCCGCACGGCCTTCCATTGATGTACTCTTTGAGTCCGTGGGACGGGAGTACGGAGCGGCGGCCATGGGGGTACTGCTGTGTGGTTGGGGCCACGACGGTGTGGCCGGGGCACGGCTGTTGGTGGAACAGGGGGGAGAAGTGCTGATCTTGAACCCCGACGATTGCCCCAACGCCAAGGCGTTGGTGGAACACGCCCGGCACGAGGTGATCGGTGCGCTGGTGGTATCCCTGGAGGTGGCGACCAGTTTGGTCGCGACAGCGGCGGCGGGGGAACAACCGCCGGGGGCACGCGAGTTGGAGACCTTCTTTGCAGCAGTGGATCGGGTCTATGGGTATGATTATCGCAACTACCACGCGGATATGCTGGGACGGCGGCTGGAGATTACCCGCCAGGCCCTGGGGCTGACCAGTCATTATGCCTGCCAGCGGGAGATTCTCACCAACCCGGCGGCCTGCGAACGACTCTTCTTGGAACTTTCCATTCATGTCACTGCCTTTTTTCGCATGCCCGACCAGTTCAAACGGTTGCGCCAGGAGATTTTGCCCTCCCTGGACAGCTTTTGCCGCCTCAAGATCTGGGTGGCTGGCTGTTCCAGCGGCGAGGAGGTCTACTCCCTGGCCATCCTCCTGCAGGAGCTGGGGCTTTATGATCGGAGCATGATCTATGCCACCGACATCAATCCCTTTATCCTCATGCAGGCACGCAACGGCCTCTATGGGCGGGAGGAGCTGGTCTCCAGCCGTTCCAACTATCTGCTCGCTGGCGGCGCAGGCCGCTTCGATGATTATTGCGTGGATCGGGAGCGTTCCTTCTTCGCCATTCGTCCCGATCTGCGCCGCAACATTCTTTTTTACCGCCACTCCCTGGTGGAGGACGGGCCGTTCAACGAATTTCAGTTGATTGTGTGTCGCAATCTGCTGATATATTTCAACCAGACCCTGCAAAAAAGGGTCATGGAACTGTTCGAACGCTCCCTGCATCAGGATGGGGTGTTGTTGCTGGGGGAGAAAGAGAGTATCAGTCACGGGCAAGGGGAGCGTTTTTTCACGCCCCTGAAAAAGGGGCAGACCGCGTATTTCCGTCATTCAAGGATTATGGCCAGCCATGGACAGTGAGCACTACACCATCTTGATTGTCGATGACAATCCCAACAACCTGTTTTCCCTGCGCACCATGCTGGGGCGTCTTCCCCGGTGCCAAGTGGTGGAGGCCCTGTCTGGTCATGTGGCCCTGGGGATAATGGTCGAGCAGTCCGTGGACCTGGTACTGCTGGATATCCAGATGCCGGGGATAAACGGTTTTGAAATCGCCAAGCATATGAAGATGACGGAGAGAACCCGGGACATTCCCGTCATCTTTATCACCGCTATTTTCCGCGCTGATGAGTTTATCCGCCATGGCTATGAGATCGGTGCGGTGGATTATCTCACCATGCCGGTGGACGACAACCTGCTGCTCAACCGCATCCAGCTCTATCTGCGACTCTTCAACCGGGAGAAAAGCCTGAAGTCCGCCATGAAGGATCTGCGCCAGAAGGATTTCGAGCTGGAAGAGGCCAATCGGGAACTGGAACACCGAGTGCTGGAGCGTACCCGCGAGTTGCAACTGGGGCACGACAGGCTACTGGACAGTGAGCAGCGGTTGCAAGAGATCACCGCCAATCTGGCTGAAGGTCTGTATGTGGTCGACGGGGAAGGGCGGATCACCTTCATCAATCCCACTGCCCTGGTGATGCTGGGGTGGCC
>CAIWLA010000478.1 GCA_903913345.1 uncultured Magnetococcales bacterium
CATTCGCCGTGCGGTGTGTTCTGCCTGAGGCAGCGAGGCTACCTGCCGTTATGGAGTAGTTGCAAATATTGAAATAAATGGACAGACATCCCTATTCCGCCGGAAACAGAGCTTTGACCGTATCCATGAACGCTTCCATCTGGTAATGGGTCAGCTCCAACTCCACCGGCCTGTTGGACGGAGCCAGGATCATGGTCTCACCCTCCTTCCAGAAAGGGATGACCCACTGCTCCTTGTCCTGAAAGGCAATGATCGTCAACCAGGCCTCCCCATGGGGTTTTGGCTTGACACCGCGCCAGGCATCCCGCGTCAATATTTCCTCTATGCCGGTCCAGACCGGCTTGGGCCATTGGCCATTCTCCTTGGCCGTGGTCAGCGTTTTGTCCTGATGGGTAATCTGGAGTTTCATGGGAATGCCGTGAGCACCCAACGGTCGCAACGCCACCAGTTCCATGGCCGGCTTGTCCAACTCCTCTGCCAGATACCCATCCAACACCAGGGCATCCGGATCACCCTCCCGCCATGCCAGAAGTTTGCCCTCCTGACGCTGAATCCGAACCGTCTCCTTGCCCCCTTCCCCGTTCTCCAGGACCACGGTCCAATCCGGCCCGGAGGTCTTGAATGCCTCCTCGGCCTGAACCGCCGCAAAAGCGGTGCCACTGGCCTGCAACAGACCACCCAACCAGCCATCCACCCGGTTGGCAGAGGCCATGTCGGCCAAAGGCGACTCCAGTTGCCATGGCTTGTCCTGCCCCCTGGTCACGATCATCTGCTCATTGGGACGTGACCGGGTGATGCGTTGGACGGTTTGACCCGATGAATGGGCAAAAAGCCGCTTGTCACGCAGGGCATCCAGGTTTTGCAACAATCCGCCGATGGCCCTGGAAGACAACAACACAACCGGCCCATCCACGCCAATCTGGAGATACCGCTTTCTGCTGGCCGGGGCAATCTGACCGAGACTCAGTTGCACCGATTGCCCCTCCTTGTTGTGGACGGTCAAGACGGCATCAGGCCGGTCCAGACCAAACTGCGCGGGATTGACCACCGTATCCGACACCTTCTGGTCATAACTCTCCCCCAGAATGGTCAGCAATTGATCCACGGCGGCATCATTGGTGCGCGCCTTGTCAGGGGCGACCATCTGCCAACGACCGTTGGATTTTCCCTTGCCATCCGAGCCGCTCTCCTGGGACTGAATGGTCACCGTGGTGCCCTCCTTCCCCTTTTCCGCCGCCGGTCGCCAGAATTGCACCCGCACCACAGACTTCGGTACCATGGCACTGACCGATCGAGCCGCCTTCTCCCCCTGCACCCGACGGGCATCCCGATCATCCAACCACCACAACACCGCCGCAGCGGCAATCAGGATCAACAAGAGGAACAGATTGATTTTCCACCCTTTGGCCATGGATGATGTCTCCGACATACAACCCCCGCATTAAACATCCAAACGGTACGGCACCGCGATCAGCGCAACTTTCGCCGTCTCCAAATGACAATCCCCGTCACCAAAAGCATCAGGGGCAC
>CAIWLA010000479.1 GCA_903913345.1 uncultured Magnetococcales bacterium
CCTCTGGCCACGTTTTTATCGGTCTTCTCGATGGCCATTTTATGCTTTATCGTGTTGCCGATGCCAGAAAGAACATCTTCTGTCATATAACCATTATAACAGAGGATGATACCCTGATCGGTCAAGCTCCTTCTGAATGGCAACAACTCATTGGCGTGCATGGCGATCTCCTTGCATTCAAACGTCAAAGCCAAAAATGGTCAAATCGTCGCGGCGCGTTTCATCGCCCTGATAGGCGATGAACGATGCATACAACCGTGCCCCGACCTCCTGGATGGGGGTCTCCTGGTGATTTTCCAACCATTCTTTCAGCCGTTTCTTGCCGAATCCCAACTGTTTGGCTCCACCCACCTGGTCGAACAGACCATCCGTGGTCAGGATGAATCGCCGGCTGGGCCGCAACTCGACACGCTGTTCGGTAAAGGTGGGGGTATGGAGAATGGAGCGGTGACCGACCCCGATGCGGTCCCCTTTCCATTCCACCACCGGCTGGCCCGGATCCTGACAGAAGAGGGAAAAACGGGCACCCACAAAGATCAAATGCTCTCTCTCCGGGGGAATATAACAGGCACCCAGTTCCACCCCATCATCGGTGTTGCCCAACGCCTGTTCCTGCCCCAGAACCTCCTGCATGTTGCCGTGCATGGTTGCGATGAGGGCAGCCAGTGCCCCCGGTTCCGTCATGTTGATGGCATGGCCCAGGGCACCGTTGGCAATCAGGGTCATGAACGCCCCCGGGACACCGTGACCCGTGCAATCTCCCAGCACGAGCAGGGTTCCCAATCCCCACAGCCGACACCAGTAAATGTCCCCGCCCACCACATCCCGTGGTTGCCAGACGACAAAATGGCGCGGCAGCAAAAACTGGAGAAATTCCGGGTTGGGCAACATGGAACGCTGGATGCGGCTGGCATACTGGATGCTGCTGTGGACAATCTGCAAGGTCTCCTGCAAGGCATGGGTCCGTTCCCGCACCTTTTGATCCAACGACAGGTTCATTTCGCGCAATTCCAGGTCGGAGGCCCGCAGGCGACGCAGCATCTCCTCCAGCGAGACCGAAAGGGTGCGAATTTCATCACGTCCGGTGATGGGAATTTTGACATTGGAATCCCCCGCCCGAATCTGGTCCGCCGCCAGGGTCAACGCAGTGATGGGTCGGGTGAAATGGGCGGCAAACCACCAGGCCACCACAAAACTGAACAGAACACAACCAACAGAGATCAGGATGGTCTCTTTCAGTTGCTGGAGAATGGCCCGATTGATCTCATCCAGGGAGAGTTTCAGATAGAGCCGACCCAGGGGATCCTGACCGTCCATGGTGATGGGCCGCCCCAGTTTGAACAATTTCTCTCCCCGTTCGACCACCCACCCCCCACCAGAGGCCAGGACACGATCGACAAAGGGATCATCCAACCGCTCGCCCCGGTGGGGATTCTCCACCGTGCCATCGGCCAACACCTGGCCCTGCTCGTCCAGGACAAAGGTGGCGGTCACCGCACTGTTGGTATGCACGGCACTCAGACGAAGACGCAGGCCCCGCAAATCGAGCCGGTATAAATCGTTGACCATCGCCTCGGCCAGGGTGTCCCCGTCCCGAATTGCGTCTTCCTGATAGAGAGCGAGGGCATGGGTGCGATTGGTCACCACGGCATAGGAGGTCAGCAAACCCGAAACCAGGAGCACGAGCAGGACGGCACACGCGAGCAGTTTGGCACGAATGCCAAACAGGGGGCGACCGGCCACTGGAGAACGGATCGGTGTCGTCATGGAGGATTGCCCAGAATGGCCAACAGGGCGGGGGTCATCTGCTCCAACCGGGATTGATGTTCGGGGGGAATGGGATCAAACCGGGTGGTCTTTTCAAAGGCCTCCAGGAGACGCCTGCCCGCTGCGTCCTGCTCCATGCCCAGCAAGACCTGCA
>CAIWLA010000480.1 GCA_903913345.1 uncultured Magnetococcales bacterium
ACCTTTTGTGACAGTGACGCATTCTCCCGTTCGATCTCCAGGGCGTTTTGGGAAACCTTGCGCACGCGGGAGAGTTCGGCCTCCAGTTTTTCCTGCGAGCCGACCCGTTTGCGCAGCTCTTCGGCCTCGGTACGGAAGCGATTGCGCTCCTCTTCCGCGCGGGTCAGCGACTCCCGAATGGTCTCCAACTGCACTTGTGGTGGCCTCTCTGGCGAGATCAAGCGGCGCAACACCCACCCGTCCAGCCCGGAGGAGGCCGCACGCACCCTGGCCCAGCCGGAAGCTTTGTCGTCTTCCAGAATGTCCAGTTCCTCGCCATTTTTGAGCATCTGTACTATTTTAAAGCGCGTCTCCGGTCCGCGTCGCATGAGAATGCGACAATCGTCCGCCGCATAGCCATTTTCCGCCTGGGCGGTGTGGTCCATCCCGAACAGGAGCAACCAGACCAAACCGCACAGCACCCACGGAACGACCCGTTGCCCGTCTGGTCTGTTTCGTTGGCGGGATACTGAAAAAGGGGAGATCTTCATCATGTCTGGGTATACCGACCGGAATGGAGGAAATTGGCCTAGAAATCGCGCGCCGCCGGAAAGTGACAGCGCATCAACACCGAGCAGTTTAATAAAAACATCACCCAACGTCCAGGAGGAACAAAATGAGTCTGCCCGTCCGGATTGAAAAGGCCCGGGTTCTGATCGAGGCCCTGCCCTACATGCGCCGCTTTGATGGCAAGACCTTCGTCATCAAGTATGGTGGCAATGCCATGGTGGAAGAGTCGCTGAAGGCCAGCTTTGCCGAGGATGTCATCCTGTTGCGTCAGGTGGGGATCAACCCGGTGGTGGTCCACGGGGGCGGGCCGCAGATTGGCCAAACCATGAAACGGATGGGACTGGTGCCCCAGTTTATCGATGGCCAACGGGTCACCGACCAGGAGACGGTCAATGTGGTGGAGATGGTGTTGGCTGGCAAGGTCAACAAGGATATTGTCAATCTGATCAACCAGCACGGTGGCCGGGCGGCGGGGGTCTCCGGCAAGGACGGTCCCACCATCCTGGCCCGCAAACGGACCCACACCCGGCCCGGCCCGGAGACCGAGGAGCCTGAAATTATCGATCTGGGCTGGGTCGGGGATGTGCAGCACATCGACACCGGACTGCTGGATCTGTTCAAACAGTCCGACATCATTCCGGTGGTGGCACCGGTGGGGGTCGGAGCCAATGGGGAGACCTTCAATATCAACGCCGATGCCGTGGCGGGACATATCGCCGTGGCCCTGAAGGCGGAAAAATTGATCCTGTTGACCGATGTGGCGGGCGTCCTGAACGGTCAGGGCAGCCTGATCAGCCAACTTTTTCTGGAGCAATCGGCCCAGATGATGCGTGACGGGATCATCTCCGGCGGCATGATTCCCAAGGTGGAGACCTGTCGTCGTGCCCTGGAAGGGGGGGTCTCCGCCGCCCATATCATCGATGGCCGGGTGGAACATGCCCTGCTGCTGGAGGTCTTTACCGACCAGGGGATCGGCACCCTCTTCCGGCTGTCGTAAGGACGGCGATGCCACCCTCTGCCCCCCCGCTGCTGCTCCTGGTGCATGGATGGGGATTCGGTCCCGGCCTCTGGCGTCCCCTCCGCCGCGCCCTGCCGGGTTGGCCCTGTTGCACCCTGGATCTGGGTTTTTTTGGCCGAATACGGGGCGAAATTCCAGCCGGGCAACCCCTGCTGGCCGTGGGCCATTCCCTGGGTTTCTTGTGGCTGTTGCACCATCTGGAGCAGGCACCCTGGCGCGAGGCGTGCGTTGGACTGGTCAGTATCGCCGGTTTTTCCCGTTTCACCCGCACCCTGGATTTTCCCGATGGGGTGGCACCCAGACTGCTGGCCCGGATGCGCCACCGCCTGCCCCAGGATGCCACCGGGGTGCTGAAAGCCTTTTGCCAACAGAGCGACTGGCCGAACTGCCCCGACCAATCCGTGCCCAACCCGGCCCCCCTCCTGGACGGGCTGACCTGGCTCGACACCTGGGACGGTCGCGCTGCCCTCGCCGCCTGGGACAAGCCCCTGCACGCCCTGGCCGCCCAGGACGATCAGATTGTCCCGGCGGCATTGACACGGGGGTGCTTCCCGGACGAGCATATCCATTGGTTGGAAAATGGCGGACATCTGCTGCCGTTGACCAGACCGGACCACTGCGCCCGGTTTTTGCTGAAGACCTTGGGGGGCGGAGAACCGCCCCCCAATCCCCCCACCCTTTTTTTTTAATCATGATAAAGAGGCCAATGCGGAAAAAACAGGTGATCGACGCCTTCGGTCAGGCGGATCAATATGCCTCTCATGCCCACCTGCAACGACTGGTGGCCGACCAGTTGGCCCATATCCTGCCACCCCTCGTCCATCCCACCATTCTGGAACTGGGTTGCGGAACGGGCTTTTTGAGCCAACACCTGCGCCACCGTTGGCCGGAAAGTCCCTTTTTGTGCAGCGACATCGCCCTGCCCATGGTGCAACGGTGCCGGAGCCATCTGGGCAATCAGAATCCCCCCCTCTACGCCGTGCTGGACGGCGAACAGCCCCCGCTGCCCCCGGACAACATCGACCTGATGGCCGCCAGCATGGTGTTTCAATGGTTTGGTGATCCATCAGGCTCTCTGGCGCGGCTGCATGGCCTGCTGCGTCCGGGTGGCTGTTTGGCCTTTGCCACCCTGGGGCCGGGCACCTTCCGGGAGTGGCAGACGGCCGCTTCTGCCCTGAGAATGGAGAGCGGTCTGCCCGCCTATCCCACCGCCGAGGCGTGGCAACGGGCCTGGCCCACACCGGGGCAGGCCCCTCTGCGGGAAGAGGTGATCACCGTCCATCACCCCTCCGGTCTGGCCTTTTTGCGAACCCTGCGGGCCATCGGTGCCCATCAACCCGCCCCCGGCTATCACCCCCAATCCGCCGGACAGATGCGCCGCCTGCTGAGACATTGGGAGAACGGGGAAGGGTTGGCCGTGAGTTATGCGGTTTTGTATGGGGTGTTTTTCAGGGATTCCCTTGCACCGTCCATGAAAATCTCTTAGAAAATATCTTAATATGTCAACACAATAAGCCTATGCCTTGGCCGGGGGTCTGTTGGCCATCGGGCGCGACTGTACCAGACGACTAAAGAAGCCTTTGGCATCGAAAAAACACCATTGACTTCTTCCCACCCATATCCCGTGCCGTACTGGCAAACGTTAACGCGGGAAAGTTCGCGTAATTTTTTTACAACTCCTTAGCAGGGCGAAAGCGTCTTGAGAATACTGTTATAGAGCAGATCGCAGAGTACGCCTTGGAGCGTGATCTTGTCCTTATGAAGATCGAGGATTCATTTGTGGTCATTAAGCGGAGCGTATTACTTAACTTTCGACTTGCGCCAAATACAGTAATAAAAAAGTGGTTAGACTGAGCGGTTTCTGAAGTTTCGACTATTGGCTCAACCAAGCTGGTTTGACAGGTTACTCCCGGCTCATGGGTTGCACGTTGCCACGCTGTCTGGGGATGCGGGCGCGCAAGGCGGCCAAAGGGCCAGACCACTCTCCGGTCATCTCCTCCTGGGCAGCCTGTTCAGGAGAGGCCGTTTTCCCCCCGGTTTTTGTGGCATATCGCGTCGACAGGAATTCAACAAAATCAAATATCTCGAATTGCTTTTCAGACGGAAGCGATTGTATTCTTTCCATCAATTCGGTGTGGATCATGAATCGTCTCCTTGTCGATTTACCTCCATCGGTCCATGGAAGAACAGCCTCCATGATACACGCTGCAACCAGACTGCGTCACGGCCCCCTATGGCAGGAGGCGATTCACGGCGCATTTAATCCATTGCCATTGTTACGCCAATCGGTTAACATTGCAACTGATTTTGTCTATCAACCCCTGGCCCCCCTCCCGGATCTTGAGAGGAACCATGATTCAAGCCATTGAAGCCGTTTGCATCAACGGCACGATCACCCCCCTGGAGCCGATCCTTTTCGAGGATGCGGAGCCATTGGTCATTTTGCGTCTGCCGAAACCACCCACTCATCCTGTCCACCAGGACCAATCCCCCCCCTCCGAATCGACCGGATGGCGGCGATTTGCTGGTATTCTGAAAACATCCCCCAACTTTAACGATGATCCCGTGGCAATCCAGAAAGCGATGCGCGATGAGTGGCGTTGAGTGGCTGCTGGATACCAATGTGGTGATCGGGTTGCTCAAGGGATACCCGCCTGCGTTGGCCATGGTCGAACAACACGGTTTGGTGGTGGAACAAGCTGCCATCAGTCAGATCACACGCATGGAATTATTGGGATTTCCAAGACTGACCAGCGAGGAGGAGATGGCCATTCAGTCGTTTATGGGTGTTTGCCATGTCATCCTGCTGGATGAGGAAATTGAGCGACAGGCCATCCAGTTGCGCCGTACTGGTTCATTCAAGCTGCCAGACGCCATCATTGCCGCAACCGCGATTATCCGGCGGTTGCGTCTGCTTTCGCTGGATCAGGGCATGTCTGGCGCATTGGGCCGGTTGCCGGAAACGGCTTGAGAAGCAACCAGACTGTGTCACGGCCTCCATGGCGGGAGGCGATGCACGGCGCATTGAAGCCATTGTTATTGTCATTGTCGCGCCAATCGGTTTAGTATTGTGGTGGATTTTGTCTATCAACCCCTGGCCCCCCTCCCGACTCTTGAAACCGGGCGGATGCTGGGGGGATGGATGAAACAGCAGGAGGAAAAACGCAATGCACACCTTTGATGCCGTCGTGGAACGCTGCCCGGACACCGGGTATTACGTTGGATATGTGCCCAGTTTTTCTGGTGCCCACGCCCAGGGGAAAACTCTGGACGAACTGCGTGTCAACCTGGAAGAGGTCATCACCCTGTTGCTGGAGGATGGTGATCCCCATATCCAATCCGAGTTTGTGGGTCTGCAACGGATCCGGGTGGCCTGAAAATGGGGCGTATTCCCCCTCTTCCACCCAGAGAGATCACAGTTCTCCTGTGTGCGTGGGGTTTCAAGGTGTTACGCCAACGCGGATCTCATCAACAATGACAACAGAATGGCTTGTTTTGCCCCATGTTCGCTTCGTCCTTGAAAATAAGCGTTTATGGTGTTATGATGTTATGATGTTATAACGATAAACGCTTATCTGTTTGCGAGGACAAGACCATGCCTGCACC
>CAIWLA010000481.1 GCA_903913345.1 uncultured Magnetococcales bacterium
TACAATACAAGACAGTATGCTATATGGAATTCTGTTTTACCGAAAAACCCCCACCTTCGACCGAAGCCACCCGTTTCAATGCACACCGTCAATAGCCTTGGCAATAATCACAACCAAATTGTTTTACACACCTTGCATTTGGGGAATTGTAGACGGTCAGGTATTCGAGTCAAGGATAATTTTGTAAAACTTGCAAATACCCAGAAATTGCTCGAATTTTAAATGTGCAGGACAGGGGAAAAGTGTTGTTTTTGGTGCCACGGGGGGAGCGGTTGGCCAGAGAGGCCAACCGCCTGGTGCATATCAACCGAGCAGGGTTTTTATCATGGGCAGCACACTGGTCGCGATCACCAACGCAAGCATCCACTGGATTGATTTGATCTCACCCTCCAGATGGGCCATGTCGCTCTTGCTGGCCAATTCGGTCAAATCCTGCTTGGTTGCCAACCGATCATCCACCAACTCTGCAATAATGCGGGTTTGGGTCTCCGTTTGTCAATCAGAAAAACCGGCATCCCTCAACTGTTTCATGCTCGACAACGTATCGAAAGCGATGGCGTGGGCCATGGTATTCTCCTTGGTGTTGGAACCCTGTTCAATCACTCCGCAATCCAAGTCCGCTGTCTCCCCTACGAAAACAAAATGGCCGACAACTTGGGCCGATACTCTCCCACCAGGGGATGGGTGGGACCGAGCAGGTCGAACACCTGCAAGAGTGCCTTGCGTCCGGCCGACTCCTGGGCATTCTTGTCGCGGCGGATCACCTCCAGAAACTGGTCCATCGCCTCCGCATGGCGATCGCTTTTCACCAGACCATGGCCCAACGCCATGCGGGCGGCCAGGTTGCCCGGCGCGGCCGCCACCTTTTCCTGCAACTCCTCCAGATTTTCCGTCTCCCGACCCCCGGAGAAGGCAATGCGGGCGCGCAACAGTTTACCCTCGGTACTCTCGGCCGTCTTGATCGGCAGACGGGCAAAATAGGGATGGGCGTCTGCGGCCCGGTTGGAATTGAGCAACACCCGGATCATCCCCAGCAGGCTGAGGACATGGGTGGGATTTTGCTCCAGCACCTGGGTGAATATTTCGCCCGCCTTGCCCCAGGCCCCCTGGTCGGCCAGAATGCCCGCCTGTTGCGCCAGACGGTCCAACGGCGAGGGAATGGCCCGATCCAAAAATTGCCGCACCGCCGGTTCTGACAAGGCACCGGCAAACTCATCCTCCACCTCCCCGTCCACAAACAGCTTGACAGATGGAATGGTGCGGACCCCGTATTCCCGGGACAATTCCGGATTTTTGTCGGAATCAATCTTCGCCAGCACAAACCGCCCTTCCGTCTCCCGCACCAGTTTTTCCAGTATCGGTCCCAGGGTCCGGCACGGGGCACACCAGGGTGCCCAAAAATCCACCAGCACGGGCACATCACTCGACCGTTCCAACACATCCCGGTCAAAGGAACTCTGATCCACATCAATCAGCCAGGCTATTTTTTTCATGAGGTCACCCCCTTATCCATTGATCGGTTCACCCTTGCCGTCGCCTCCCGGCAGACAGGCCCCCGTATGGGCCAACCTGTTCACGCCCACGGCCATCCATCTCCTGCCAGGATACACGTTTGTGGCCGACTCTTCAACAAGGTTGTCAACCCATGCCATCCATTGCATTCTACACGGCCCCTTCCCCAATGAAAACCATTGCAATGGAGGAGATCCCTTTGTTAGACTCCTCTGGCTTGTGCGGATGTGGTGAAATTGGTAGACACGCTGTCTTGAGGGGGCAGTAGCTCACGCTGTGCCGGTTCAAATCCGGCCATCCGCACCA
>CAIWLA010000482.1 GCA_903913345.1 uncultured Magnetococcales bacterium
AGAAGCCCTGGGCGAGGATGCCTTCCACCATGGGTATGAGGTCATCTGTGACCGTTTGGGAAAAAAACCGGAATTGCTGGTCCTGCTCTTGTGCAACGCCCCGACCGTCTCACCCCAACAGATTGTCGAGGGGGTTCAGATCCTGCGGGAACGGCCAGATATCGATGCGGCGGTGACGGTCTCCCGGTTTAACATGTACAGCCCCTTGCGCGCCCGGCGGGTCGATGGGGCGGGGCTTTTGCAACCCTTTGTCCCTTTCGAGACCTTTGGCGATCCGGCCACCCTCAACTGTGACCGGGACAGCCAGGGCGATGTCCTGTTCGCCGATGTGGCCTTGAGCGTGATTCGTCCAGCCAATCTGGATCATATGGAAGTCGGGTTGCTGCCCCAAAAATGGATGGGCCAGCGCATTCATCCCCTGATCAACGAGGCCGGGGTGGATATTGATTATGAATGGCAGCTCGGCCAGGCCGAATGGTGGTTGCGGCGGCACGGACATCAACCCGCATGACCGTTTGTTCCCCGCCCGCAGAGGCGGCACAACCCTTGCCACCAGACCGACCCTTGCGCCTGTTCGTCCTGGGTCCACGCGCCTTTCCCGGCATGCAGGGCGGGGTGGAGCACGATTGCGAGGTGATGTGCGCGATGATGGCCGAGGAGGGGGTGGATGTCACCGCCCTGACCATGCGCCGTTATCAATCCCTGCACACCTGGAAAGGGGTTCGCTTTATCCGCCTGCCAACGCCGAATATCCAGGGCGTGGATAAGGTGGTTTATAATCTGTTGGGGACGTTGGCCTGCTTGTGGCACCGTCCCGATGGGGTGTTGGTGGTGAGTATCACCTCGGCACTGTTTTTAATCGTGTTGCGTTGGGCGGGTATTCCCGTCATCCTGCGCATGGTGTCTCGGGATTATTTGCACGGCAAATGGGGCTTTGTCGCCCGCCAACTCATCCGGTGGGGGGAGTGCAGTGGCCGTTTTGCCCATCAGGTTGTGTGCAACTCATACAGTCATTTTTCTTACCTCACGGAGAGTCGGGGGTGGAACAATGTCCGCCATGTGCCGCCTGGGATGCCCGATGCAGAGGATTTCGTGCCGCCTGCCATGGATGCGGAAATCCTGGGGCGTTGGGGGCTGACGGATGGCGGGTTTATCCTGGCCGTGGGCCGTCTGACCGAGGAAAAGGGGTTGGATCTGCTGGTGGCGGCCTTTATCGAGACCCTGCCAGACAATTCCCTGACCTTGGTTGTGGTGGGTGAGGGGGAAGGATCTTACGCGGATGGGGTGCGGGGTCTGGCGGTCGGACAGCCGCAGATTGTCCTGGCGGGTCAGATGCTGCGACGGGAGATTGGTGCCTTGTATCGGCATTGCCGCCTGTTTGTCCTCCCCTCCCGTTTTGAGGGGATGCCCAACGCCTTGCTGGAAGCGATCTTTTTTGATTGCGACCTCCTGGTTTCCGATATTCCGGCCACCCAGGAACTGGCCTTGGATCCAGGCTGCTATTTTCCCTGCGGCGATGGGCAAGCCCTCGTTGACCGGTTATCGGAGGGTGCCCACCGTCCCCGTTCACCCTCGGATTATGCCGCAATCAGGGCACGGCACGACTGGCGCACCGCCACCCGTGCCCTGATCACACTGTTTCGGGAAAACAAAAAATGATCACCTGTTTCTTAAACTTTTCAACGGAGCCTTGCCAATCCCGGTCTTCTCTGACAGAGTCGGAACCGCTCACGGTTTGATCCAGATCGGTATTGATGGGGATGCGCCATCGATTTTCCCTCCTGTCGGTTCCATTGGTCGCACGTTGATAACGGATACCCTGCCATCATGGGCATAAAAATATTATTTCTCTATCCAAACGCATTCGGAATGAATTTACTGCCCCCTGCCATCGCGCTTTTTTCCGCCCTGCTCAAGCGCGAAGGACACCAGGTGGCCCTGTTCGACACCACCAGCTATGTCAATGATGGCATTGATTCGGACGGGACCAAGATGGAACACCTGAACGTTGCCCCCTATGATATGGGCAAACGGGGTATACAGGTGCGCACCTCCGATTGGCGGGCGGATCTGCTGCTTCAATATCGGGCCTTTCGTCCCGATCTGGTGGCCATCTCTTCCACCGAGGACATGTGGTTGCTGGGTGCGCGCATGCTCTCCACCCTGGGTGACGACCTGCGGAGTGATCGGGTTCCGGTCATCGTGGGGGGGGTCTTTGCCACCTTCGCCCCCCATCTGGTCTTGCGTCATCCACAGGTGGATATGGTCTGTCTGGGCGAGGGCGAACAGGCCATGATCGACCTGTGTGACCGTATCCAGCGGGGGATTTCCTGGCAGGATGTTGGCAGCCTGTGGGTCAAGACACCTGATGGTTCGACGCAAAAGAATCCGGTTTCCCGCCTCATCGACATTAACGAAAATCCCTCCATTGACATCACCCTGTTCGAGGAAAGCCGCATCTATCGCCCCATGTCGGGACGGATCTATAAAATGCTGCCGGTGGAAACGATTCGCGGTTGTCCCTATAAATGTGCTTATTGCAATTCCCCCACCCAGTCGACCTTCTATCGGGAACAAACCGGGGAGAGATTTTTGCGCAAAAGGCGTATCGATCTGCTGGAAAAGGAGTTGCGTGACTTCAAGGACGGGGTGGGGGCGGAGTATATCTATTTTTGGGCCGATACCTTTCTGGCCTGGACCGCCCAGGAGTTTGACGCATTTTGCGAAATGTACGCCGGCATCAAGCTGCCCTTCTGGATGCAAACCCGCCCGGAAACCCTCACCGAGGAACGGGTTCGGCGGCTGGCCGATGTGGGGTTGCACCGGATCTCCTTCGGGATCGAACATGGCAATGAAGCCTTCCGCATCCAACATTTGAATCGCCGATTCAGCAATGACGACATTGTGCAGAGACTGGCATGGCCGCATCGTTACGATGTTCAGTTCAGCGTCAACAACATTACCGGCTTTCCCCACGAGACCCGTGCCATGGCCATGGATACGGTGGAGTTGAATCGTCGCATCGACGCCGACAATCAGAACATGTACGCCTTCGTGCCCTTCCACGGAACCCCGATGCGGGGGGAGTGCGAACGTCTTGGGCTGGTCGAACCGGATACCATTACCCGCTGTCTGACCGACAGTCCCATGTTGCGCATGCCCCAATATCCGATGGAGGAGATCGCGGGTCTGCAGAAGTGTTTTGTCCTCTATGTCAAGTTTCCCCGCTCGCGTTGGGACGAGATTCGCCGCGCCGAGGCGGAGACCCCGGCTGGCCATCGTCTCTACGAATCACTGAAGGAGGAATTCATGGCAACCTACTACCATCCGGCCAAAGACAATCCCCACGCCGAATATCGGATTCCGGTCATGCCATCCATCTCCTGATCCGTTCTGCCCCCTGTTCTGCCCCGTTGGCGGGACAAGGGGGTTTGGCCGGCTGCGCCAGCACGGCACACAACGGCTCAAACCAGTCACCGCCATAAAACTGTTCCGCTGTCAACTCCAGCGCGCGGCCCTTTTCTGCCATCCAGGCGCAAATGGGCCGTTCATCGGGAAACAGGCCACGACGAAGATATAAAAAAGGAATCTGCTGTGTGGTCGCGGCCACGGCCATCCCATAACCCGGCTTGCTGACCACCCCATCCACCGAGGCCGACAGGTCGGCAAAGGACCACTGGGCCAACAGGTCAGAGAGGCTGTGCAGATGTTTCGCCTGCCCAGTCAAAGGCACGTCCAACAGCCAGTGCAGGCGATCTTCCCGCTCCAGTGCCTGAACCGGCAGATGCCGGGCCGGAATACCGCCCAGCGATACCAGAATCAACGGTCGATCATCCCCGGACTCGATACCCAATGCCCGGCGCAACCCTTCCCGATGGCGATGACCGGGCAGGGCGAGGGGTCCAATCGGTTCGGCGTGGGGAAAGGGATGGTTTTCCCAAATGGCCGGAGTGGGGAGCAGGGCCAGCGTGGTACGTCCGTAAGCCTGACGCATGGTCTGCACCCAGTGGACCACCTCCGGGTCCGTCTGTTCGCCCGTCTCTGTTGCCGGCAAAAAATAGGCCGACACCACCGCATCCCAGGAGAGGGAGGCAATCGCCACCGTGGGAATGGCCAACTGAGCCGCCGCCGCAATGGGCAGATACGGTATATCGGCCAGCAACAGGTCGGGTTTCCAGGCCGCCAGGGATCTCTTTTCCGCTTCCAGACGCTCTGGCCAGTGGTCGTGCAGACGGCGCAGTGCCTCCAGGGTGGCCGGACGGTCCACCCGCATGGGATCGTGTTGCACCAGACCCACATCCTGGGCGCGGCATTCCAGGGAAAAGGGCACCTGTAATATCCGCGCCAACAGGGGTTGAGAGAGGGAACTGATGACGTGTATCTCCAGA
This sequence comes from uncultured Magnetococcales bacterium, assembly GCA_903913345.1. GTDB lineage: Bacteria > Pseudomonadota > Magnetococcia > Magnetococcales > Magnetaquicoccaceae > Magnetaquicoccus. The sequence goes on from CAIWLA010000482.1 coordinate 4,389, forward strand.
TCGGCCACCGTCTCGGCCAAGCGGTTGACCAGGGCGGCGACCTGGGAGAGATGGCCAAAACCGTGCCCGGAAACGGCACAACAGAGTCGATAAGTCATGGTTTTTTAGTGGGATCCAAACAAAAAAAGGTCAACCGGATTCACCCCTTGACCACCCATCCGATCCATTCCCGACCCTGGTTCTGGATGTTCAGCAAACGATGGCCGTTGATCGCGCACCAGGCGGAAAAATCCTGGGAGAAACCCGGATCTGTGGACTGAACCGCCAGAATGGCCCCCGATGGCAGTCCCCCGATGGCCACCTCGGCACGGAGAATGGGCAACGGACAGAGGAGACGGCGCGCATCCAGGAGGAGATCCGGGGTCGGATTCTGGTCGGGGGCCATGGCCGGTATCATATGTACCACTCCGGCGGAATCTCATGGGGGGGCAGGGGGGCCACCAGACGGATCTCCTGCCGCCCGTGACCCTCCAGGGCCACCTGCACCTCTGCCTTGTCGCGTCCCTGGCCAAAACGGGCCGTCAACCGGCAGGCCAGGGTGAGATCCGCCTCGTCAGGATGGCCCTCCACCAACACCAACGGTCCGGCCAGATCCACGGCCTGCATGGCCCAACGTCCCGCCCGAAAACCGGCCAGAAAAAAATTTTCTGTCTCATCCCGCCCGATAATCACCTTGAAACGGGGGGTTGGACGTAAATGTCTCCCCGCCTTGAGCAGCAGAATATCCGCCATGTCATAGGCCCTCTCTCCCCGAAAGTTCCATAAATCCTGGAGTTTTCGTGCATAATTGACATCGGTGAGAAAGCAGCAGCCCCCCGAAGGAGAGGGATAGTCGCGCAGTTCAAACTGTTCGGCCATGGCCATTTGTGGCTTGCGTCCCCGTCCGGTGAATCCCTTGAGCTGCGTCCGATCGACCCAGCCCCGTTTTTCCGGCTCGGTGGGTTTGAGACGGGTGGCACACAGCGGGCGCAGCAGCCACCCTTCCACCCCGGCCTCGCGTTCAATGTGGGGCAGATTTTCCCGTCGCTGGCTCATGGGTCGTTGTCCCAACACCTCGCCCGTGAACAAAAAATCAAAGCCCAACTGCGCCTTCAATGCCCAGGCCTTGGCCACCATGAATATTTTGCAATCCAGGCACGGGTTGAGATTGGCACCATAGCCATGTTTGGGGTTGGTGACGATCCGTACATAATCCTCGGCAATGTCCACCAGATGGAGCTTGATGCCCAACACCTGGGCGGCATGGAGGGCATCATGGCGGGGGGGGGCGGCTCCCGGTTCGGCATTGCGCAGGGCACCGGTATGACCCTGGATGCAAAAGCCGGTGTAAAAATGGACGCACTCCACCCGAATGCCCTGTTCCTGGAGGAGCCGCACCGCCAACAGGCTGTCCAGCCCTCCAGACAACAGACCGAGGGCGGTTACCGATTTTTTGGTCTCCATCAGCGGGCCAATCGGAAAAGGGGTATCGGGTGTGGCCGGGGCGGTTGTCTCATTTATCGTTGATCCTGGAGCAGACGGGCGGCATCGGGGGCGTGATAGGTGAGGATCAGATCGGCCCCGGCCCGCTTGAAGGCGACCATGTTTTCCAGAACCACCCGCTCTTCATCGATCCAACCCTGGGCCGCTGCGGCCTTGACCATGGCATACTCGCCGCTGACATTGTAGACCGCCAACGGCAGATCAAACCGGTTGCGCAACTCACGCACCATATCCAGGTAGGCCAGACCCGGTTTGACCATGATCATGTCTGCCCCTTCTGCCACGTCCAGTGTGGCCTCTTTCATGGCCTCCCGGCGGTTGGCCGGATCCATCTGGTAGGTGCGACGGTCGCCGAAAGCGGGGGTGCTCTCGGCTGCCTCGCGGAACGGCCCATAGTAGGCCGAGGCATATTTGACCGCATAGGAGAGAATGGGAATGGCACTGTGTCCATGCTGATCCAGTGCCCGGCGAATGGCGGCGACCATGCCATCCATCATGCCCGATGGGGCCACCATGTCCACCCCGGCCTCGGCATACGAGACGGCGGCCTCGCCCAGAATCTCCAGGGTGGCATCGTTGTCCACATCCTGGCAGTCGTGTCCGACAGCGTGCAAAATGCCGCAATGACCATGATCCGTATACTCACAATAGCAGGTGTCTGCCATCACATACAGGTCGGGCACCGCATCCTTGATGGCCCGCACGGCGCGTTGTATGATCCCGGATGAATTTCGTGCATCGGTTCCGGTCGGATCCTTGACTTCTGGAATGCCAAACAGGATGATGCCACCGACACCCAGTTGGTGGGACTCCTGGGCGATCAGAACGGCTTGATCAATGGACAACTGCGCCACCCCAGGCATGGAGGCCACCGGTTTGCGTATCCCTTCGCCTGGGACAACAAACAGGGGATGAATGAGGTCTGCCGGTCGCACAAGGGTCTCCCGTACCAGGCGGCGGATGGCCGGATTGCGTCGCAAACGACGAGGACGTTGGATCATCAAAAAGTCGGACATGGTTTCAAGACCGTTGATTCGCAAGGGGTGGTTGTCACTCTGACACGTCCAGTCCAGTTGGCAGGTCGGTTTTCTCTGGACTGAATCCGGCAGTCTAACCTAGAATGGTCCAACAGGGAAGTTCTATACTAGGTGTTGGTTCTCTCCATTGCGAGGTGCAACGAGTGGTCTGTTGCGATCCGTTCGTGGGGGGGGGAGTTGCCTGTAACCGCAATGATGGGAAGAACCAAATCCATGGCAGATAAAATAGGGGATCACCTGCTGGTGGCCGGGCGCACCGATGTCGGTTGTGTGCGCCCGCTCAACGAGGACAGTTTTTACATTGACCTGACGACCGGTTTGCTGATCCTGGCGGATGGGATGGGTGGTCATGACGCGGGTGAGGTGGCCAGTGCCTACGTGGTGGAGTCCGTCTCCCGGTCGGTGCGGCAATTCATGGACTCTTCCGACGAAGAGGGGCAGGAAAAGGCGGCCCTTGTCCAGAGCAACGATGGTCATCCAGATGCCACGCTGATTCAGGATCCACAAGAACAACCCACCCTGGATGATCTGCCCAATCCGGTTCTGAAAATTCTGCGGGAGGCGGTCGCCCTGGCCAATGAAAATCTCAATCGGATCAACCGGGAAAGGGGTCATCCAGACGAGTCTGGAATGGGATCAACGGTCGTTGGTCTGTGGGCACCCCGTTTCAGTGCCTATCCGATCATTTTCCATGTGGGGGACAGTCGTCTCTACATGTTCCAGCAGGGACAACTGATCCAAGCCACCCGCGACCATTCCCTGTATCAGCAGTGGGTCAGTTTTGGTGGCAAGGGGGTTCCCCCTCCCCAGAATATTTTGCTCCAGGCCATTGGACCTTCCCGTCTTGTCACACCGGATGTTCGGTTTTTATCGGTTTCTCATGGAGATACCGTGTTGCTTTGTTCCGATGGACTGACGGGCATGGTCTCTGACGAGCAGATTCGGGAGGCGTTGGCAACCGTCTCCCCCGGTACGTTGGATGCCGTGTGTGATCACCTGATCACCCTGGCCAAAAACGGGGGTGGAAAGGATAATGTCACGGTCATTCTGGGACATTTTCTGTAGTGGGTTGGTGCTGCGGTGCGGTGGAGTCTGCGACCGTTGTCTGTGTGAGGTTTGGGCATTGTCTGGGTGGTATGGATGGGGTGTGGATCCTTCAGGACAAAGCGTGCGATAGGAGGTTTTAATGAGAGAAAACAACCAATTGGCGATCATGTTTGCAGACATCGCTGGCAGCACCAAACTGTATGAGACCATTGGAAATGATCGGGCACGCGAGGTGACTTCCCGCTGTATTGCACTCCTTTCCGCTGTGACAGCGGAATACAAGGGACGGGTGGTGAAGACCATCGGGGATGAGGTCATGTGTACCTTTCCAACGGCCGACAGTGCCTCCCAGGCGGCCGTGCGGATGCAGGAGACGGTGGCCGATGAGGCCGCCTCCTTGGGCAATCTGCACATTCGCGTTGGGTTTCACTTTGGTGAGGTCATTCTGGAGAACGGGGATGTCTTCGGTGATGCCGTCAACCTGGCTGCCCGCATGGCCGCTCAGGCCAAGGGGGACCAGATTATCACCACGGGAGAGACCCTGGATGCGATGAGTCCCTACCTGCGTTTTGGCAGTCGGGAGTTGATCACCACCACGGTCAAAGGCAAGGCAGCCCCCATCCAGATTATCGAGTTGACCTGGGGCGAGGAGGAGGAGTTGACCGTGATGGGCGGACGGGATGCCGTGACGGTCCTGGCCCCGAACACCGTGACCGGTCAGGTCTCGTTTCATGGTCAGAATGTGGAGGTCAATGAAAACAATCCCTCCATCACCATCGGGCGCGACAAGAACAACACCTTTTCGGTCCTGGACAGCATGTCTTCCCGTGTCCATGCCAAGGTGGAGTGTCGTCGTGGCAAGATTGTCCTCATCGACCAGAGCACCAATGGCACGTTTGTTGTCACCTCCCAGAAAGAGCGGGCCTTCGTCCACCGGGATGAATACATACTCCAGGGGCGGGGGGTGATTGGTTTGGGGCGGGAGGTCAATGCCAACGATCCGTTGGCCGTCCATTTTTCCTGCTGAGGCCACTCTGAAAGGGGTGGATCAGCCCTCCTGGGGCGGTGAGGGGTTCCAGTAGTGGGATAACGCCGTCAATACGCCTTCGCTGTTGGGTTCCGTGGCGGTGACGGTCACGGTATACCCCAGTTGGTGGACCGCTGCGGCGGTGACCGGACTGATGACAGCGATGTCACTCTTTTCCAGCCATCTCCTGCCCTGGGGGGGCAGAGCCGCCACAAAGGCCTGCGCCGTGCGTCCGCTGAAAAACAGTACGGCGTCCACCTGCCCTTCGGCCAGGGCGGTCTGCACCGCCGGGGGGAGTTCTGTCATGGGTTCTGCCCGATAAGCCGCCACCTTTTCCACCTCGTATCCCGCCTGTTGCAACAGCACGGTCAACTCTTCCCGCCCCTCTTCGGCCTGGGGAAAGAGGAATGTTTTGGTTGGTCCCGAACCCTTTTGGTTGGTCTGTTCCCACTCCATGATGGCCTGTGCCAGCCGTTCTCCTCCTGCCGAGTCGGGGGGCACGGCGACCGACCAGCCCGATTTTCTTAAAATGGCGGCGGTCTTTTCCCCGACGGCGAAGAAGGGGGGGGGATGGGTGGCCGTTGGCATGGCGGCGACAATGGCTCTGGCACCGTTGGCACTGGTCACCAGGATGCCGCAGCAGGGGGAGGTTTGACAGCGTTGCAGGGCACGGTGCAGGGCGGTGGCATTCCGTGGTGGCCGAATGGTCAACGCGGGGGCCAGCAGGGGGTGTCCCTGGCCGGAGATCACCTGTTGTGCGGTCACGTTGGCCTCTGGTTGGGGGCGGGTAATCAAAATGGTTCGGCCTGGGAAGTGGAT
>CAIWLA010000483.1 GCA_903913345.1 uncultured Magnetococcales bacterium
CTTTTGAATACATGACATCCAATGGTATCGGATCACACTTTTTATATGCCGGATTGTGTGGATTGAAAATTTCGATGTCTGGACCACTGGATCAATTTCCTTTTGATATGGTCAAAAATGAACCACTGTGGGAAGATCCTGTGGAGCGAGAAAAGCTGATTTTCTCTGCCAGCATGTCTCAACACGATTATTTAAGAAAAACATACCCTTGGCTGTACAAACCAGAACCAAAGGATGGCGAAGAGTGTGTGGAATGGGCAAAACAGGAGCTGGGCTTTTACAACAAGGTCTCTTTCCAGGAATTGGCGCAATTGTTTGGATGGAAAATACCGCACGCAGACCAATCAGCCCCTTTTCTCGATGTCGTTTTTCGTTTGGATGACAAGGGCAGTGTTCCCGAGTTTGTTCAATTTATTCAAGGTGCATCGTGCAGTCCACAGGAGATGCTGTCTGCTGTCGTGCAACTGCTTGCCAAAACACGATTGCGTGCTGCCTATCTTTTGTCCATGCTTCTTGCCAAAAGAGGCCATCAGAATGTGTCCGTCTCCTTCGCACGTGGCATCGGAGGACATGTCTACAATAATTTGGCGGAATCGGATCACGGAATGGCGACTTTGCCGACTCTGGTGGATGCCTTGTCCGTCGAAAACCAGACCCTGTTTCACAAGAGAATTGTCATCCCGATACTGTCGCCCTTGTTGGTGGCGGCCATCGAGCACTCTGACGACCAGCGGATTGAGCCACTTCTTCTCCTGTTGAAGGCCGCCGTGCCACTTTTTCGAACGATGCTCAACCAGGAAGGTGTCCCGGAGGCGTCCCGCAAGGGAAACCGGGAACAGGCCCGCCTCGTTATGCAGGTCTGGCAGAACCTCCCCTGACAGGAGTGACCGAACGGGAAGAGGGAAGATCCCGATCTCATCCCCCCTCTGCCTCCGGGAGTGAGTCCATATCAAACCCCGAATAAAAGGAGAGAAAGCGCAACGGATTTTTCTGGTACGCCTTGAACATGCCCACATTGATATCCAGCGGGTCAAAGGTGCCCAGGTGGGGTTTGCCCCTCCACAGCAGATGGTGTCGAGCCATCAACAGGGCGTTTTGATCCAGAAAATAGGCATAGTGGCCCTTTCTTTCCGCATCCCGCAACACCCGATCCATGTAATACCGGAAAAAACGGGCAAAGAGCCGACCGTTCTCGGTGGGCCTGACCAGCAGCAGGTTGGCGATCAGACGGTCTGCCATTTTGATATTGCGTATCCCTTCGTGAAACACCACATCGCAGGGGGCGAGGCGTTCCAGCATGTCTCGAATGCCACGCTGCAATAATTGATCAATATCGGAGACGATGACCGGCCTCTCCAACTGTTCCAGCCAATAATCGAGCCACAAGAAGCGCGCCGATTGATAATAGACCAACGGCGAACGGAGGGGAGCCGTCTCGTTTATTTTCCAGGTGACAGCCTGGATGGAGGCGGGATCAAAGTCGTCCCCAGCCCATATGACGCGATCATCGGCAATCCCGATGGCGGTGGCCAGTTCACCCAGACGCCCCATCCCGCCAATCACCTGGACGATGACCACAAACGGCACCTCACAGGATTTCAGGAGAGAAGAGAGATAGCGTCTGGCATGACGGGTCACATAAACCGGATCGGCGGCAACATAAAAGATGATCTCTGCCCGTTCTTTGTCAACCCGCGCCCGCACCGCCGCGAGATCCATCGCCTCGCCGGTGGCCGAGGCAAAGGCCAGGGCTGGCCAGGGGGCCGGGGGCGGCAGAGGAGAGACCACGGCCTGGATATGGAGCGCGTCAATGGAGGTGCGATAAAACTGGGTGCTGTGGTACAAGGGATCGCCCTCCGCCACCGGATTGTCGGCCAGAATGGTCCGGGCCAGGGCCTGACATTCCTCGATCAAGGCCACCTTTTGCGCATCCAGGGGCGAGAGCACCAGTCCGCTCAGGACCATGTACACCTCCTCCAGATGAAAGGCCGTTGGTATGGTGCGGGGATGGAGACGGGCCAGGGTGAGACGCTGCGTCCGTTCCCCTTCCCCATCCCCACGCGCCTGACAATCCTGCACCCACTCCTGATGGGCCTCAAAATGGGCGGGATTCAGGGCCAACAGGGCCTGGGCCGCTCGCCGGGTCTGTTCGGGGCGATGCAATCGCTTGAACAGGATAAAGGCCTGTTGCTGAACGGCCAGGTTGTGCGGATTGAGCCGGGATAACGGCTCCAGCATCCGTGCGGCCTGCTCCAGATCGTTGGCCTTCAGAGCACCGTTGTACCGTTCACCCGCCTGGAGAACGAGGGACTGGGCGGCCTGCCCCCATTCGGGGGGATCGGGGGCGACTGCCCTGGCCCGGATCAGGCGGTCCAACCCCTCTGCCAGCCCGCCCTGGGCCGCCAGGGCCACCGCCGAGCCATGGAGGGCCTCGACATGGTGGGGTTCGACGGTCAGGATCCGGTTGTAGAGGATCAAGGCCGCTGCGGTCTCTCCCTTGAGTTGGTGAGACCGTGCCTGTCGTGCCCAATCGATTGTGGAAGAGGTCTCCGTCACCACGGGGGGGGCAGATGGCGGGGGCGCAACAGGGGGGGGCGCAACAGGGGGGGGCGCAACAGGGGGGGGCGGTTCCCTGGGCGTGGTCGGCACGGGTGTGTCACGGTGGGCCTTACCGGTTGTTCCACCATCCAGATGGACATCGATATGATCGGGGGCCAACCCGGCCTGATAACGGGACCACATCGCCTCATAGGCGGCTTCCAGACTCCGGGCAAAGCGGGGCGAGTCAAACAGGGGGGCCGTGGCCAGATTGTCTTGCAATCGCTGACGAATGGCGGCCAACCGGGCCGGGTCGTGGGCCAGTTCCAGGGCAAGGGACTCATAATCCGCCAGGGAATGGGTGATCAATTCGGGCAGACCGACGTTGACCAGCAGGCTGCCCGCCACGCGGGAGGCAAAGGTCTGACCCGCACAGGTCAACAGGGGCGCACCCGCCCAGAGGGCATCACTGCCGGTGGTATGGGAGGTATAGGGATAGGTGTCCAACACCAGATCGGCTCGGCGATAGCGGGCCAAATGGTGGGCCGGGGCCATTTTGGGGGCAAAAAAGAGGCGGGAGGCCTCCACGCCCCGGTGGCGGGCCTCGCGACGCAGATTGTCGATCACCCAATGATTGGACTCAAACAACCACAGCAGGCTGCCGGGGGTTTGCTGCAACAGACGCATCCAGATGTCAAAGATGGGCGGATTGATCTTGTAATTCTTGTTGAAACAGGCAAAGACAAATCCCTGTTCGGGCAGACCGCACGCCCGGCGGGAAGGGGTGTGGGGGGCGATGGGCCGTTGGCGGTCATTGGGCTGATAACAACCGTCCAACCGGACAATCTTTTCCGTAAAATGGTCCTCAAACCCGTGGAGCGTCACAAAGGGATCCGTGAGAATATAATCGATGAACGGTGCCCCCACCGTCCCCGGATATCCCAACCAGGAGACCTGGATGGGGGCCGGACGAAAGGCCGGAATCTCCAGGCGGGAGTCTTTTGTAAATCCTTTCAGTTCCAATAGAATATGTACGCCGTCCTCCAGAATGCGCCGGGCCGATGCCGCATGAGAGAGGGGACGCAAATCGACAAACCGATCGCAGGCGGCCATGACCCGCTGCCGCATGGAGAGGCCATCATCCTGGCCATAGGAGTAGGCGATAATTTCAAAGCGATCCCGGTCATGCAGCTCGAACAGTTCGGCCATCAGATGGGTGGTGGCATGATCCTGATAGTCGCAGGAGAGATAGCCGATTTTGAGTCGGGCGGGATGGGGGTCAAGCGGGCGGGTGGCCGCCCAATCTTTTTGAATCGCATATTTCTCCTGCGCAGAGAGGATGGCGCAACGGCGTTGCTCCTCTGGTGTGGTGGGCACCGACAGGAGAATAAAGGGATTGATGGCCTCTTTTTTGGCATGGAAGGCCGTCATCATCTGCTCCAGACGGGTTTGAAACCCGTTCCAGTCGCAGATCTGCAATCGTTGATGCAGGACCGATCCATGGGCCTCTGGATCGTCTGGAAACAGCTCCAGCACCCGTTGGTAGCAGGCAATGGACTGCTCCACCTCGCCCTGGAGTTGCAGGGCAAAACCCAGATTGCTCAAGGAGGCACGGTCTGTGGGGCAAATGTCGAGTGCCCTGCGATAGGCGGCGATGGCCAGATCCAGCTTTTCCTCCCTTTGCAGTGCAATCCCCATATTGCCGTAGGCGGGGTGAAAATCGGGCCGAATGGCCAATGCCTGCTGGTAACAGGCGATGGCCTCGTCCATCCGGGCATGGGCCGCCAGGGCCGAACCCAGATTATTGCAGGTCTCATGGGAGTGGGGTTGGAGGCGCAGTGCCTGTCGATAGCACGCGATGGCCTCGTCCAGATCGCCCTGCAACTGCAGGGTGACGCCCTGATTGTGATAGGCCGCCGGATAGGCCGGGTTGATCGCCAGTGCCTTCTGGAAGCAGGTCACGGCTTCCGCCCATTTTCCCTCCTGCCGCAAGGCGTTGCCCAGGCCGTTATAGGCTTCACAGAGGGTCGGCTGGATCAGGATGGCCTTCTGGTAACACGAAATGGCCTCGGCGGTCTCTCCCTGATCGGCCAGGACATTGCCCAGATTGACATAGGCGTTCTGATGATTGGGATGGATGGCCACCGCCTGGCGGTAGTAGTCGATGGCCTTGGCCGGTTGGCCCTCGGCCAGCATCAGGTTGCCCAGGCTGTTGCAGGCCTCATGGAGGTCGGGTTGGATGGCCAGTGCCTTTTGGAGGCAGTCGATGGCCTCCTTGCGCCTGCCCTGAGTGCGGAAACAGTCGCCCAGTTGACAGAGAACCTGCGCCTGGTTCGGTTGCTGGGCCAACACCCGTTGAAAACTGTCGATCGCCTCCGGCACCTGGCCCAAAGCGGCCTGGACAATGCCGAGATTTTGCCAAAAAACGGGTTGGTCCGGGTTGGCGGCGGCGGCCTTCCCGAACCATTCCGCCGCCTGCCGGGGTTGCCCCTGCTGGTGGCTCAGATGACCCAGCAGGTGCATGGCCTCGGCATGATGGGGCCAAACCGCCAGCAATTGGTGACACAGTTCCCCGGCCTCCGGCCATCGACCGGCGCGGTGGGCATGCAGGGCCTCCTGCCAGATCACCTCCGGGGTGGGAACCGGTGGCAGGGCGGCAGCAACGGTGGTGTCCGGTGTGGTCGGCACGGGGTGTGGTCTCTCCCTTTCCATGGGGACTCCTGGCCGGTCGGCGGCGTTGTCCAACGGCATGATGGTGATATGATCGGGTGGCTCGCCCGCCTGGAATCGCTGCCAGATGGCCTCATAGGCCGCTTCCAGATGGCGGGTGAAGCGGGGGGAATCAAACAGGGGCGAGGTCAACCGATTGGCCTGCAACCGCTGTCGAATGGCCGTCAGTCGGGTGGGATCATGGTACAACGCCACGGCCAGGGCTTCATAATCGGCCAGGGAATGGGTCACCAATTCGGGGAGACCCATGGTGCGCAGCAGACTGCCCGCCTGTCGGGAGACGAAGGTCTGACCCATGCAGGTGAGCATGGGACAGCCCGCCCACAGCCCGTTGCTGGCCGTGGTGCCCGAATGGTAGGGAAAGGTATCCAGCACCAGATCCACCAGACGATAATTGGCCAGATAGTCCGCCAAAGGCATTTTTTGGACGAAAAAGAGGCGCGAGGGATCAATCCCCCGCTCCTGGGCCTCACGGCGCAGAGTGTGCGCCACCCGCTGACTCTCCGCGACCAGCCACAGCACGGCACCGGGTGTCCGGCGCAAAATATTCATCCAGACATCAAACAGGGCGGGATTGATTTTGTAGGTTTTATTAAAACTGGCATAAATGAAACCCTGTTCCGGCAGGCCCCGTTCCAGGCGGGTGGGGGTATGGTCGGCGATGGGCCGCTGTCGATCATTCGGTTGAAAACACTCCGGCAGGCGCAGCAGTTTTTCCGTAAAGTCTGCCTCACAACCCGGCGGGGAGATGCAGGAATCGGTGATGAGATAGTCGATGAACGGTGCCCCCAGCGTGCCCAGATATCCCAGCCAACTGGCCTGAATGGGGGCCGGATGGAAGGCCAGGATCGGGATGCGGGCCTGTTTGGTAAAGCCGTTCAAATCGATCAGGATATGGGTGCCATCGTCAAAGATGCGCTGGGCGGCCTGCGCGTGGGTCAAGGGGCGCAGATCGACAAAGTGGTCGCTGGCGGCCATGATGCGTTGGCGCATCTCGCGTCCGTCATCCGGGCCATGGGAATAGGCGGTTATCTCAAAACGGTTGCGGTCGTGCAGTTCAAACAGTTCCGCCGTCAGATAGGCAACCGGATGGTTTTGAAAGTCGGACGAAAAATAGCCGATTTTGAGACGGGATGGCTTTTCTTCATCACTTCTGGCGGCGGAGAGGTTGGCCCGGGCGGGGAATTTGTTGCGCATGTACCGTTCCGCGTTTTCCCGTTGTTCCGCCGGTGTGGTGGGCAAGGCCAGAAAGACAAAGGGCGATGCCTCTTGTTGTCCCCCATGGAAGGTGGTCATCAGGTGTTGATACCGGGCCGGCAACCCCTGCCAGTCGCCCAGATGGAGCATCTGATTCAGGAGGTCACACTGAATGGAGGGCTTGTTGGGGGCCAGTTCCGCCGCTTTCTGGTAGCAGGCGAGGGATTCATCCCATCTTTTTTGCTCGGTCAGGATCAGCCCCAGGTTGCTGAGGGTATCGGTATCGTTGGGGTGGATGGCCAGTGACTTTTGATAGCAGGCGATGGCCTCTTCCAGCCTCTCCTGTTCCTGGAAGCAATTGCCCAGGCTGTTGTGGGTCTGGTGCAGATGGGGATTGAGGGCCAAGGCTTTCTGGTGGTATTCGATGGCTTCCGCGTACCGCCCCTGATCGCGCAACACATTGCCGGCATTGTGGTAGGCGTTGGGGTGATTGGGATGGAGGCGGATGGCCTTCTGGTAACAGGCCAGGGCCTCATCCGGTTTTCCCTGGGCCAGCAGGGTGGATCCCAGGCCGTTGTGGAGGCTGTGATGGTCGGGATGGCGGGTCAAACCCTGTTGATAGCAGGTGATGGACGCCATCCACTCTCCCTGCTCCCGCAAGGCGGTGCCCAGGCCATTGTAGGCATCGACCTGGTTGGGTTGGAGGTGGATGGCCTGTCGATAGCAGGCGATGGCGGCGGCACCTTGACCGTTTTGCAGCAGGACGTTGCCCAGGCTGTTGTGGAGTTCGTGACTGTCTGGTTGGATGGAAAGGGCGTGACGATAGTGGGCGATGGCCTCCTCTCGTTGTCCCTGATCGGCCAGGGCACTCCCCAGGTTGCCGAGAGCCATATAAAAATCCGGCAGGATGGCCAGTGCCTTTCGATAGCAATCGATGGCCTCTGTGCGTTGGCCCAGAGCGGCGAAGACCAGGCCCAGATTGTTCAGAAAGACGGGACTGTTGGGCTGGAGGGCCACGGCCTGGCCAATCCACCGGGCTGCCTGGTCATTCTGACCGAGCTGGTGACAGACAAAGCCCAGCAGATGGAGGGCTTCCGGGTGGTTGGGATGTTTTTGCACCATTTGGCGGGCGAGGATTGCCGCCGTTTGCCATTGGCCCGCATGACAGAGCCGCACGGCCTCCTGCATGGTCAGATCGATGGGTCCGGTGGTTTGCGGTTGCGGGGACCGGACCATGGTCCGTTTGGGCTGCCGGGAACGGGCCGTTTTTGATCGCATGATACACATCCCTCACGAAGGAAACCAACTCTTTCAACCGGTTGAATCAACTGAAGGGTTTTTGGCTGACGACAGGGTTGTCCGTTTGCCGCCCTGAGCAGGAGAGGGTGCATGGTATACCAATCGCTCTTTTTTGTACAGACAAAAGACGCGCACTGCGGGGCTTTGGTATTGCAAACAGGAGCCGAAAATGGTTGGCCGCCTGCCTTGGAGGCGTGGAGCCTTCGGATGTTGGATGCCTCAACGCTGGAGGGTTTATGCGCCGATCTGTCGTGACGGGACTCTTTCCGGTGTCGATTTCCCTGGGGAGATGTCACGATGTCGCGGCTATTGACAGACAGTGGGATCAACCCCGTTGCAACAAATTCCTCAAGTCAATCATGGCCGCATTGGCACGGGAGATATATGCCCCCATGACCATGGAATGATTGGCCAACAAACCAAAACCGCTGCCATTCAGAATCATGGGACTCCATA
>CAIWLA010000484.1 GCA_903913345.1 uncultured Magnetococcales bacterium
CAACCGCTCCAGCCCGTCCGCCCGTTCCGGGTCGGTGGCCGCTCGACGGGACCAGGCCTCATAGGCCAACCCGATATGGTCCGGGCCGGTCGCGTCAGCGATGGTCGCCTGAAAAGGGAGATCATCGGCCATCCACGGCACTCCTTCCACCATTCGACAAGGGAAGCAGACGACACCGGCCCCGACCAATGGTGGCCCGCCCCCCCAATTGCACCATCCTCTCGACCGGCCAGATCCCCTCCATCCCCCCATCCGCCGACCGATCACCCCCCTCTGGAGGGATCTCCTCCATCGAAAACCCGCCCAGCAGCAGGGATTCCGGCGGCAAACTCTCCTCCACCCAGACCGCCCCCTTGGCCACCGTGCGGGTGTCGCCATCCAGGCGAATCCGGGTATCCCTCTGGGTGGCGGTCTGCCACAAACGGGCCATCCGGTCGTCAGGCACCACCACCCAGCGGTGGGCAAACCAGGCCGACCCGCCACGGGTGGCCAGAGCGGGAGCCAACCATTCAGCCCACTGCGCCGTCAGGAGATCCTCTCGCGCCCGCCCCGGCACCCCCTCCAGATGGACCATCCCGGTCGCTGGTTCGACCACCGGCGCGGCAGACAGATGGCCAACCAAAACCTCCTGCGGGCCGGGTGTGGGCAAGTCGGGCAATCCGGTCCCACCCGGCAGACAGTGATGCGCCCACGCCAGCAACACCGGTGCCGTGACCCAGGCAAAAACCCCCCGCCCACTCCGCACCGGCAAGGCCAGGAGATGGGCGTCCCCCACCACCAGGCCACCGACAGGGGCCTCCCCGGTCGCCGCCGGTCGCCACACCCGTTGCAAGGCGGAACCCGGCACCATGGGAATGCCGGAGGATGGCAGGCGGGCGATCGGTCGTTTTCCCCCCTCCGTTGCCCGGCCGGCACCCATTTGCAGCGGAGAGAGGAGATGCACGAGATATAAACGGGTCGTCACGGTGCCACCTGTTCCGTCTGCCCACTCAGCCAACTGAAAAAGGCCTCGCGCAGCGTGGCGGCCTCCAGGGGGGGGAAATAGGCGGGATCGGATGGACTCTTCAAACGGTCGAAGGGGGCCGCCGAGCGACCGGAACGGGGATCCCCCCCCTGCAAAACCACCTCTCCCCCCTCTGGATAAGCCCGGTTCAACCACAAGGCGATGGGAACCGCCTCTCCGGTGGCCAAAGGGAGGGCCTTGACAATGAGCGGACTGGCCAAACGTTCAAAAAAGCGGCCCTCTCTCTGCCAATGCAGCTCAAAATCCTGGGGTTCCAGGGCAGGACCGCCATCCCGTCGGTACCGTTGAAACTGACCAGCCAGGGGCAACCCGAAACCGGCCCTGGGCCAGGCCATCTCTCCGTCATAACGGGGGCAGTGCGCCCACTGTTTGCCAGGGGGTAGTGCCTCAAGACGCCGCAACTTGTCGGCCTCGGGCCAGTTGGAGATCGATGGCCGGCTTTTGCCCTTCGGGGCGGGATGACGGGCCACCGGCGTCCCCTGACGAAAGGTTTGCAACCACGCCAGGGCGCGATGCCAAGCCTCCCGACCCGTCGCAACCGGTTTACCCACCCGCAGATGGGCACCCCGCAACAGGGGCAGATCGTCAGCCGCCCGCCCCGCCACCGCAGGCCAAAGATCGGCCCCGAACAGATGGCACAGAGCCGCCCTGGAAGCGGCCATCGGCAGCCATTCGTCTGGATGGTCCACCACCGTCAGACTGCCAACCCCCCGGCGCGTGCGCCCCCCATATCCCCCAAACAGAATCCAGGCCCGCACGGTATTCCGCACCACGGCCTCCTGCGCCACCGGGCAGACCAGCTCCAGGGTAAAACGGACTCCAGGGGGATGCCGGGCGAGCCAAACCGCTCCTGACGGGCCACGGGACACCTGCGCCGGCCACAATGCACTGCTCTCGCTGGCCTGAACCACCCCACCCTCGGCCTGAGGAACCTGCGTCACCCGCAGACGCAGGTCAACCTGGGAGCGACCACCCGATGGATCGGCACCCGCGCCCCCCCACACCCCCTTTTCCCGTTGATACAACGCCACCGAAGAGCCACAATCATGGCCATACAAGGCACGCCACCAAAACCGCACCGCCCCCCGAATGGCCGGCAAGCGGATAATCTCCTGCACA
>CAIWLA010000485.1 GCA_903913345.1 uncultured Magnetococcales bacterium
AGGCTCGCGCACTCTCCTTGCGGGCCTTGACCAGTTCCGGGTATTTGACGTAGGTGAACTGGAACCGGGCTGGCACAAATCGACCGCTTTTGACTTCACCAATGGCAATCTGTTTGCGACTGGAGCCGTTGCTGTCAAAATAGATCGGCCCGGAAATAGAGTCAATGGCATCCTCCTCACGAATAATTTTGCTCAAAAATTGCCGTATGGAGGTCCGTTCCGTCCCCACTTTCTGCATGGCGTGGGCGATAAGACGGACCGCCTCATAGGAGTGGGTGGCCACCCAGTCGGGATTGGTCTGATAGGTCTGCACAAAATTGGCCTCGTAGATTCGAGCATTTTCTCCCAGCAAATTGGGCAGATAGGGGGTAACGGCATAGACGTTTTCGGCATAAATCCCGGCACTGCGAATAAAATGCGGTCCACCCAGACTCTCCCCACCGATAAAATCGGCACTCACCCCCTTATCCTTGAGCCATTTGATCACATTGGCCGCCCCGCTATAGTTCATGGCCAAAAAGATGATCTCTGCCTTGGATAATGCCTTCAGGTGGGCCGTCAACTCATCGGGTTTGAAGGTGGAGCCATCCACCTCGACCACATCCATCGCCTGACTGCCCTGAATGGCCAACTCTTTGACAAAAAAATCCGTCAACGATTTTCCATAGGCCGTATTGCTGTGTATGACGGCAATCTTCTCTCTGACCAATCCATACAGGATATAATTGGCCAAAAAGACAGACTGATAATAATCATCCGCAATAATAGAAAAATTGCCGGGAAATTGTGCCGTAATCGCCGGATTGGTGGCCGTGGGGGCAATCAGGGGAATTTGATTTTCTTGATAAATGGGAGCGGCTGCCAGGGTGGGTCCGCTGAAATAATGACCCACCACGGCCAACAATTTTTGGTTGGCGGCCAACTCTTTGGCCGCATCCACCGCCCGGCTCTTCTCGCCCACACCACTGCGATCATCGGCAGCGGACAACCGCAGTGTGATATTGTCTAACTCTTTGTTATTGTTAATTTCATGAATGGCCAATTCCACGCCACGGCGCATGCTCAGCCCCACCTCCGCAAAGGGGCCTGACAAAGGAGCAGCCAAACCGATATAAAAAATGTCGTTCTTGTTGATGGCCAGAAGGGGAGGCAGCAACAGCCAACCGATGACACCAACAACCAACACCCCCAACAGAAGAAACACACGATGGCTTTTGCCACCAAAAGAGAGTAGACGATGCACTCGACTCAGCCCGCTTGTCGCCGATATTCCGCTCCTCCCGACCGGTTTCTCCGTCATTGGTGTCACCGTATCCTCTCTTTGATTCATGGCAGGTTATATCGAGAAGGCACTTCCCGAATGACATTGGGCAACCGTTTATTCGGATGGGCGGTTCGGCGATCCGCTGGCGATTCCTCCTCCGCGTCCGATGGTTCCACCTCTTTGGTTATACGACCCGTGTGGGTAAAATCGCCATCACTTGCAGCATCACCCGGTTCCACTTCCCGATCCTTGAATGGACGGTGGCGCGCGCCAACCGATGCCGTGCCGCGATCTCTCTCCCCCGGTTCCCTCTCGGAACGATCCGCCGACAGAGCGGTCGCCTGGACCGGGAAAGAAATGCCCACCAGGAGCAGGAGAACGCACAGCAGGAATCCAATCGGCCCCCTTCTTCCGACCTTTTCCCCCTGCCTGTTCATCCCCTCTCCCCCCTTTCCTCAACCATTGACAGAGTGTCTTGAGCAAATGTCTAATCAGGGTTGCCGATTGTGGCACACAGGGCCAGACAACCCACAAAAACCCCTTCAAAACCATGCAAGTTTGTGACCACAAGGTCCGCTCCATGACAGACGCACCCACACTGCCGCCCCTGCGTGAGGATTTGCAACTCACTCCCGGTCCCCTGGCCAACAATGGGGCACCCACCTGGACCATTTACGACCCGGCCAGAAACCGTTTTTTCCGCATTGGCTGGCACACCTTTGAAATTCTTTCCCGATGGCATCTGGGCACGCCCATGGCCATCGCCACCGATGTGGCAGCCCAGACCACCTTGACCCCCAGTGTGGCCGAGGTGGAACAGGTCAGCCATTATCTGCGTTATCATATGCTGTTGCAGATCACGGACCAGGCCGGTCTGGATTGGCTGGTCCATCACGCCCGTGCCGCCCAACCACACTGGGGGAAATGGTTGCTCAACAATTATCTGTTCCTGCGCATTCCCCTCCTGCATCCCGACCCTCTCCTCACCCGACTGTTGCCCTGGGTTCGTTGGCTCTTTACCACCGAATTCCTGGCCATTATCGGGATCTCCGCCCTGGTTGGCCTCCTGCTCATTGCCCGCCAGTGGGATTATTTCAGCACCACGCTGGTCCATTCCTGGGCAACCGGCGATATTCTGCCGTATGGCATCGCGCTGGTTTTGAGCAAGGCACTGCATGAACTCGGCCATGCCCTGACGGCCAAACGCCATGGCTGCCGGGTACCCGTGATGGGCGTGGCCATTCTACTGTTGTGGCCAGTCCTTTATACCGAAACCAGTGATGCATGGCGACTCCCGAAACGCCGGGATCGGCTGGCAGTGGGCGCGGCAGGGATGCTGGCTGAATTGGCCCTGGCCGCCTTGGCCACCCTGGTCTGGTGTTTTCTGGACGATGGAGCCATCCGCAACGCCGCCTTTTTTCTGGCCACCGTGACCTGGATTCTGACCCTGGCCGTCAATCTCAATCCGCTGATGCGCTTCGATGGCTATTTTTTGTTGGCCGATGGGCTGGAATGGGTCAACCTGCAAGAGCGATCCTTCGCCATGGGACGCTGGTTTATACGCGAAGTGCTGTTTGGACTGCAAGAACCGCCACCGGAATCCCTGCCCCCAGGTCGGCACCGTTTTTTGATCGGTTTTGCGTTATCCGTCTGGATCTATCGATTTTTTCTCTTTTTTGGCATCGCCTTGCTGGTTTACCACGCCTTTTTCAAAATTTTGGGCCTGTTTCTCTTTGGCGTGGAAATTCTCTATTTTATTGTGCGCCCCATTTTGACCGAGGTGGCCACCTGGATAGGCAAACGCCAAACGATGCCCATCAATGGTCACACCCTGGTCACCGGCATGATTTTTCTGACGGCATTGACCGCACTGTTCATCCCCTGGCTGCATACCGTGGAGGCCCCCGCCACATTGCGTGCCATTCACCATACCCAAATTTTTGCCCCGCAGGCGGCTCGATTGGAGACCCCTTTGCCCAGGATCGGCCAGACCGTACCGGTTGGCGGTCTGCTGGCGCGGCTGCACGTGCCCGATCTGGCCCACCGGGAGAGCCGCATTCGTCGGGAAATAGAACTGTTGCGTTGGCAAATCGCCACCAGTGGTCGGGACAAGGAACGCCAGGAGCAGGAACAGGCCCTGCAGGAACAACTGGCCACCCGTTTTACCGAATGGACCGCCACCCGGAAGGAAGAGGCCCGACTGACGTTGACCGCCCCCTTTGCGGCCACGGTGGTTGATCGCCTGGAGGCCACCACCCCTGGAGAGTGGGTGGCGGATGGAGAAGCCCTGTTGAGCCTGGTGGATCCGACCGAACAAATGGTGGAGGCCTTCATCGATGGGGATCATCCAGGCGTTGTTCCCCATGCCGAGGCCCTTTTTTATGCCGACGATCCCGATCGTGCCCCACTCCCCTGCCAACTGCTGACCGTGGACCTGGTCAACATCCAACGCCTGTCAGCCCCCGAACTGGCCTCCCGATATGGCGGACCCATCCTCGTCCGGGAAGAGCACGTGGAGGAGTTGATACCCAGAGAGGCCTATTTCCGAATCACCCTCACCCCCCAGGTCGATCTGCCCCCCTTGACCCAGGTGCTCCGTGGGAGAGTGACCATCACCACCCCGCCAGAGAGTCCCGCCAGTCGCCTGTGGCAAAAACTCTCTGCCCTGGTGCTGCGCGAAAGCGGATTTTAGAAACCGGAACAATCCTTTGCAACACACGCAAAAGATCTCCCCCGGAAAGAGGTTCTGCAGTGCATGGGGAAACCTTGATCCGCACCCACCGTTCCGCTAGAATCCTGAGCCGGGGATGGGGGGCTGGAAACAGGCAGGGATATCGACCGTTCTGCCACCTCCCAATACAGTTCAACCGGGAAACAGCAGGAGCATTGTGGTGAAAAACATCTTGTTCGAAACGGCTGTCCAAGCCGCCGCGAAGGCAAATGCCGCCAAAGCCGCCGAAGAGATCGCCTGGCAAGTCTGGCTCTCATCCAACACCGTTGCCAACGAGTCCCTGTTTTTTGCCGCCAACGCCGCCTGGCTCCACGCCGTAAAGGAGTGGATGTTGGCCGTCAACAAAGCCGCCGAGGCCGCCGCC
>CAIWLA010000486.1 GCA_903913345.1 uncultured Magnetococcales bacterium
CAGACTCTCCCGCAGAAAGGCACCCGCTGTCTCTGGATGCGACATGAGTGCCTTGAACAAACGGTCATGGGGCTGGGCGATTTCGTTCATGGGGTGAGCATATCAGGTTCACTTGTGCAAGTCACCATCCACCTGCGGCACCAGCGGAACGATGGAAGTCAGGAAACCGACAAGCCATCCCATTTTTTTTATTGGCATCCGTTTAAACGGTAGGGTGTTCTTCGATTCCATCAGTTTAGGGCATCCCGGAACAACGATTCTTTTCAGACACCCATCACCGTCTTCAGCCCCGGTCCGAAATGCGATTGCCCCGGTCAAACAGCCATTTCATGCACCCGATTTTTTATTGTTAAAAAAGGTAAATTACTGGTGCAGTCCGATCTCGTGTGGCGTATATTCCGGCAGGTTGTCGGTGGTGCGGACGCCTCTGGCCCGTGGGGGTGAATCGACCAGGGAGATGTCCATCTGGAACCGCAGCAATGAGAGGAACAAAAACCGTGAGTTTTTCCGAGATCTTTGTGCGGCGGCCCGTGGCGACGACCCTGCTGACCCTAGGGGTGGTGCTGTCAGGGTTGATCGGTTTTCGCCTGCTGCCCGTGGCTCCACTGCCCCAGGTGGATTTTCCCACCATCTCGGTCCAGGCCAACATGCCAGGAGCCAGCCCGGAAACCATGGCGGCCACCGTCGCCAGTCCCCTGGAACGGACCCTGGGGCGCATCGCCGGGGTGACGGAAATTACCTCCTCCAGCTCTCTGAGCAGCACCCAGATTACCCTCCAGTTTGATCTGAGCCGCAACATTGATGGTGCCGCACGGGATGTGCAGGCGGCCATCAACGCCGCCCGCGCCCTGCTGCCATCCGGTCTCCCCTCCAATCCCACCTACCGCAAGGTCAATCCGGCAGACATGCCCATCATGATCCTGGTCCTGACCTCGGACTATCAGAGCCAGGGCAAAATGTATGACCTGGCCGCCACCGTGCTGGCCCAAAAACTCTCCCAGGTGGAAGGGGTGGGACAGGTCAGACTGGGGGGGAGTTCCCTGCCTGCGGTGCGGGTGGAACTGGATCCGGGACGACTGGATCATAACGGCATCGGCTTCGAGGATGTCCGGGCCGCTATTGCCGCCACCAACGCCAACCGCCCCAAAGGGGTGCTGGAACAGAGAGAACGGCAGTGGAGCATCGATGCCAACGACCAGGCCACCGAGGCGGACCATTACCGTCCCATCATCGTCACCTGGCGCAACAACGCCCCCGTGCGGCTGGGGGATCTGGGCGAGGTGGTGGATTCGGTACAGGATTTGCGCAACGCCGGTTCCGCCGACGGCAAACCCTCCATCGTCATGATCATCACCCGACAGCCCGGAGCCAACATTATCGAAACCGTGGATCGGATTCGGGCCTTGCTGCCGGCATTGCGTGGTTCCATTCCCGCCGAGATTGAATTGGGGGTGTTGCTGGACCGCACTCCCACCATTCGTGCCTCCCTGCGGGATGTGGAGCGCAGCCTGCTGATTGCCACCGCACTGGTGATTCTGGTGGTCTTTCTCTTCCTGGGCAATGGCCGTGCGGCCCTGATTCCCACCGTGGCGGTGCCGGTCTCCCTGGTGGGCACCTTTGGCATCATGTATCTGCTGGGCTACAGCCTGGACAACATGTCCCTGATGGCCCTGACCATCGCCACCGGTTTTGTGGTGGATGATGCCATCGTGGTGCTGGAAAATGTCACCCGTCATCTGGAAAAGGGGCTGTCCCCCCTCCAGGCCACCCTCCTGGGGGTGCAGGAGGTGGGGTTTACGGTCTTCTCCATGAGCCTCTCCCTGGTGGCGGTCTTTATTCCCATTCTGGCCATGGGGGGGATCGTGGGGCGGTTGTTTCGCGAATTTGCCGTCACCCTGGGCGTGGCCGTGCTGGTCTCCCTGGTGGTCTCCCTCACTACCACCCCCGCCATGTGTGCCCGCTTGTTGAAAACCACCGCCAGGGCAGACCCCTCTGCCCAGCGGAAAACCACTGCGGGCGGTTGGCTCGCCCAGGAAGGGGCCAGGGCTTTCGCGGGTCTGTTGGCCCTTTACATCCGCACCCTGGATGTGGCCCTGCGCCATTCCCTGCTCACCTTGCTGATCCTGATGGCCACCATCGGGTTGAATATTTACCTCTATATTACGATTCCTAAAGGTTTTTTTCCGCAGCAGGACATTGGACGCCTCATTGGCAGCATCCAGGGGGACCAGGGGATCTCCTTTCAGTCCATGCGGCGGAAGATGGATGATTTTATGCGCAAGGTGGGAGAGGATCCGGCGGTGGAGCATGTGATCGCCTTCACCGGGGGCGGACAGCGCAACAGCGGCATGATGTTTGTTTCCCTCAAGCCGCGGGCGGAACGGGATGATGTGGAGCAGATAATGGGACGCTTGCGGGGCAAGCTCTCCCATGAAGCGGGGGCCAGCCTGTTTTTGCAGCCCGCCCAGGAGATCCGGGTGGGGGGCAGGCAGAGCAGCGGTATTTACC
>CAIWLA010000487.1 GCA_903913345.1 uncultured Magnetococcales bacterium
TAAGGCGCGCTTTATCAAAAGCCAATTTCCGCAGGAAATTGGTGCAGCGTACTCGAACCCACCCCAAAAGGGGAATAAAAAATTAACATAATATCAATAAATTGATATTATGTTGGCGCATATGGGGCAACGCCCCTGGTGGGGGCCGGGGGCAACGCCCCCCTGTGGCAGAATGCTGGCTATTGGGCGAAATCTCCCTTATGATGACGATGCCCCCTTTTCGCTTGCCCCATTCGGTCCATGGCCGGTTCCGAAGGGCAAACGCCAAAGCGGAATTTTGTCTGCAGTCCATCTGGAATGGGGCAAGAAAACAGCGAAAATCCACATGAGAGAAGGATAGGGGTTGGTCATGCGTATCGTTTCGCGGGTCGGTTTTTTTCTGCTGGTCTTTTTGAGTCTCTGTGCCACGGCGATGGCCGCCGACTGGACCGCCGTGGCGGCCAAGGCGGAACAGGGCGATGCCGCCAGCCAACGGGATCTGGGCGTGCGCTATCTGGAAGGGCGAGGGGTTCCCCAGGATTACGGCAAAGCCGAATACTGGTTGCGCAAGGCGGCGGAACAAGGGTCGGCCCAGGCGCAATTCCGGTTGGGCCGACTGTATGACAAGGGAACGGGCGTCACTCAGGATTATCCTGGGGCGGCGGCCTGGTATCGCAAGGCGGCGGAACAGGGGGTGGCGGCGGCACAAAACAATCTGGGCAATCTCTATCGGGATGGTCGGGGGGTGGACCAGGATCATGCCGAGGCGGTCTCCTGGTATCGCAAGGCGGTCGAGCAGGGGGATGCGGCGGCCGAGACCAATCTGGGTCTGATGTATGACGGTGGTCTGGGGGTGGCGCAAGAGAGCAAACAGGCCCTGTTCTGGTTGCAGAAGGCGGCCAAACAGGGCAATCGCAAGGCCCAGTTGGCCCTGCGCACCCGGCAGAACGGGGGACGGTCTGTGGTCGAGCAGACCCCTTCGACCACCGCGCCTCAGGCTGAGAAGGACCAGGCGGTTCTCCCCTCCCCAACGGCCAGGCGGGGACCGGTGGTGACGCCATCCAGACCCCATGTCAAACGGGTGACGGGTATCCGTGTCGTCCGGGGCAAGAAAACCGCCGTACAGAGACGGCAAACGGCGGTGGTCCGGTACCCCAAAAAACGGGTTGCCCATCGGTATGACCAACCCTTGTCTGCCCTCCGTCTGGCCGGGAATGAGACAACGGTCGAGACGAGACCATCGGTTTCCATCCCCCGTGCGGATGAGGCGGTGACGTTCGAGGGTTCCCGGCGTGAGGCAGAACCACCCGTCGCACCCCGTGCCGCACCCACAGAGGCCACCAGCGGCAATGTCACGGGATCGTTCGGGGCATCGTCGAATGATTCCCCGGCCAGCACGAACACCCGATCAGAGCGGACGGCGCAAAAGCCGATGGAACTGTCGTCTGAAGTGCCCGTTTTGCATTCCGTTTTTCGTTTCAACATGCCGGATGAGAGAAAGGGATCGGGTGTGGTGGAACAGGAGTTGACCAATCCTGCCTACCAGTCAACCCCTGAACCGATGGGACGGTATGTGGACAACGGCAATGGAACGATTACCGACCGAAAAAAAGGGTTGGTTGGGCTGAAAAATGCCAATTGTTTTGGCAGACAGAAGTGGGCCGATTCCCAGGCGGCGGTGCAGGATCTGGCCTCCGGCACCTGTCAGTTGACCGATGGTTCCCATCGCGGGGATTGGCGACTGCTTGGTCGGGATGAGATGTATATCTTGTTGGACTGGCAAGAGAGTGGTCTGTTCATGAATGGATTGCAGTCTGGTTATTACTGGTCGAAGACGTTGCACGAGGGCAATCCGAACCATGTCTGGTATCTCATGCCCAGCCGGGGGATGTTGTACAATGGCAGTCAGGAGCGCAAAAATGCCGTTTGGCCGGTGCGCAGCCTGACGGGACCGTAGTCTCCGCGCTCCTTTTCCAAATTATAATGGGGGTCCGGGGGAGATTATCTCCCCCGGTGGGGGTTTGGGGGCGAAGCCACCAACATTCTGTTGTCATAATCTTTTCTGGGCTTCGCCCCGAACCCCGCCAGGGGGAATCTGTTTTCCTGTTGGCCCCCTGGACCCCTGCTCCTTTGCATCAAAGAGAGGGAGCGGGATGGAGCAAACGTTGCCCCTGGCCCAGGGTCAAACTCTCCGCCATGGCGCGTTGCAGATAGGCCAGACCGAGAGACACGGCCTCTTTCCCTCCCTTGCCCTGTGCCAGACCCACGGCAATGGCCGAGGCCAGGGTGCAACCGGTACCATGGAAGCCCGTTCCGGGAATCCGCCGACTGTGAAAAAGAGATACCTGTTGATCCAGCCACAAGAGGTCGGTCAATGCCTCGCCCGGCAGATGCCCTCCGGTGACCAGAATGGCGCACTGGCTGTCGCCCGCCAGTTGACGCGCCGCCAGGGCCATCTCTGGCACCGATTGCACGGTCAACCCGCTGAGCATCTGGGCCTCCGGCAGGTTGGGTGTCAGCAGGGAGATCCAGGGCAACAATTTTTCCAGAAAAGCCTCGCGTCCACCGGCATCGAGCAGGGTGCCCCCCCCGGTGCCGGTCAGCACGGGATCGGCCACCACGGGTATCCGGGGCCATTCGGCCAATACATCGGCCACGGCCAGGACAATCTCCCGCGTGGCCAACATCCCCAATTTGATACAGTCCACGGGCAGATCGGCCAGACAGACCCGCATCTGTTGGGCCACCTGTCGGGCGGGCAAGGGATGGACCTGATGGACCCGTTGGGTATCCTGAATGGTGATGGCCGTGACCGCCGTCAGGGCATAACCGCCCAGTCTGGTGATGGTTTTCAAATCGGCCTGCAATCCGGCCCCGGCGGTGGGGTCGGAACCGGCCACCACCAGAACCGTCGGAACCCTCTGTCGCCTCTCGCTTGTCATCCTGCGCACCATATGTTAGATTTCATCACTCTCAGCGCACCCGCTGGTCTTGCCTCCCCTCTGGTTTGCACTGTGCAAAATATTGACCAACCCCAAAGACTCCCCCTCTCCCGCCGGACGGGACGGGAGCATGACAAAGGAATTCTATAATGCCGAAGGTTTTGATTGCGGATAAAATGTCTCCCAAAGCGGAAGAGGTGTTTCGTGCCCGTGGGGTGGAGGTGGATGTCCGTCCTGGTTTATCGGTGGCGGAGCTGCTGGAGATTTTGCCCCAGTATGAGGGGGTGGCGATTCGTTCTTCCACCCGGTTGACGGGGGATCTGATCCGGGCGGCGACCCGGTTGCGGGTGATCGGGCGGGCGGGTATTGGGGTGGACAATGTGGACATTCCGGTGGCCTCCAAGCAGGGGGTGATTGTCATGACTGCGCCGTTTGGCAATTCGGTGACGACGGCGGAGCACACGGTGGCGTTGGCGTTGGCGGCCTCGCGGCACATTGCCTCGGCCACGGCCTCCACCAAGGCGGGCAAATGGGAAAAAAACCGTTTCATGGGTCGGGAGTTGGGGGGGAAGACCTTGGGCATCATTGGCTCCGGCAATATTGGTTCGCTGGTGGTGGATCGGTTTCAGGGGTTGAAGATGCGGGTGATTGCCTATGATCCCTTTCTTTCCCGGCAGCGGGCGGAGGAGATGGGGGTGGAGTTGATGGAGAGCCTGGACCTTTTTTGGCCCCGGATTGATTTATTGACGGTCCATACCCCCTTGACACCGCAGACCCGGCACATTGTCAATGCCGATGCCTTTGCCAAGATGAAAAAGGGGGTGATCATCGTCAATTGTGCCCGTGGTGGGATTATCGACGAGGCGGCCTTGTATGCGGCGTTGCAATCCGGGAAGGTGTTTGCGGCGGCGTTGGATGTCTTCGAGGTGGAACCGGCGGTCAAAAATCCCCTGTTTGAGTTGGAAAATGTGGTCTGCACCCCTCATCTGGGGGCCTCCACGGTGGAGGCGCAGGAAAATGTGGCGGTGCAGATTGCCGAGCAGATTGCCGATTATCTCCTCAACGGGACGGTACAAAATGCCTTGAACATCCCGGCGGTCTCCGAGGGGGAGTTGCCGGTTTTGCGACCGTTTCTCAATCTGGCGGACAAGCTGGGGACCATGATGGGGCAGTTGACCGAGACAGGGATCGAGCGGATTGAGATCACCTATGAAGGAGAGGTGGCGCAGCTCAACCGCAAGCCGATCACCAACGTACTGCTCAACAGCCTGTTGACGCCGATCCTGGAGACGGGGGTCAATATTGTCAATGCCCCCCTGATTGCCGAGGAGCGGGGGATTGAGGTGGTGGAGGCGATCAACAAGCGGTGTCGCACCGGTTTCAACTCGATGATCACGGTGGCCATTGTCACAGAGCGGGGGGAGCGGTGCATCTCCGGGACATTGTTCAACAATGGTCAGCAGCCTCGGATTGTCTCGATGAATCAGGTGCCGATCGAGGCCACACCGGAGGGCAATCTGCTGATTGTTTCCAACCAGGACAGTCCGGGGTTGATCGGACGGGTGGGGACATTGTTGGGCAATGCGGGGGTCAATATTGCCAATTTTCATCTGGGCCGGGTGGCCGCAGGGGGAAAGGCCATCGCCTTTATCAACGTGGATCAAAATGTCCCGGTCCAGGTGATGCAGGCGTTGCGAGAGGTGCCGAATGTCCTGGAGGTCAAGCTGGTGCGGTATTGAGGGGCGGTCGGCTACTCAATTAAACAGCCTGTTTGCTCATTATTGTCATCGAGAACTGCAATGGAGAACCGGGCCATGAATATTTCACTGACACCACATTTTGATGACTTGGTGAAAAGCAAGGTCGAAAGCGGTCTTTACAATTCTGCCAGTGAGGTGATGCGGGATGCCTTGCGTCTTCTGGAAGAGCGTGACCGGTTGCGCGCATTGAGGCTCGATGAAGTGAGGCACAAAATTCAGAAAGGCATGGACAGTGGCGAGGCCACGCCTCTGGATATCGAAGAAGTCAAGGCGCGGGGTCGCAGACGACTGGCCAAGCAAGAGAGAAATGCCTGATGCCGCGCATTCTCAAACGGCCAGAAGCCGACAAAGACCTTGACGAAATCTGGTGGCACATTGCCCAGGACAGCCAGCATAATGCGGACAGATTTCTTGACCGCATTCTTGAAAAATGTTTGATTTTGGCCAGCTTTCCGCAAATTGGAACCGAACGCGATGAACTCATGGATGGTCTGCGCAGTCAATCCATCGGGAGTTATCTGGTTTTCTATTTCCCGATTGACGATGGCATTGACATCGTTCGTATTTTGCACGGTTCACGGGATGTGGAGAGCCTGTTTTAGCCGACCGCATCCCGTGCAGGCGGCAGCGATTCTACCCCTGTCGTCTCCGGGTTATGCCGCTTCCGCCCGCATCATCGCCACAAACCGGCTCACCAGATCGGGATCCCACTGTCCCGACGCCCGTTCGCCGTCCAGAATGGCCAGGGCCTGTTCCGGCGGCATTCCCTTGCGATAGACCCGATCCCCCGTCATGGCATCCCAGGTATCGGCGATGGAGACGATGCGGGCCAACAGGGGAATCGCCTCCCCCCGCAAGCCATCGGGATACCCTTCGCCATCCCAACGTTCATGATGCCAGGCGGCGATCTCCATGAAGGCCGTAAACCGCTTCAACGGACGCATGATGGCCGCCGTCTGTCCTGGATGACTTTTCATCTCCGCCATTTCGGCCTCCGTCAACGGACCGGGCTTGTTCAAGATGGCATCCCGTACCCCGATCTTGCCCAGATCATGCATCAACGCCCCCTTGCGCAAGAGATCCAGTTCCTCTGCGTCCAACCCCATATAACGCCCCAACTGCACCGAAAAATGGCTGACGCGGGCGGAATGGCCAGCGGTATAGCCATCCTTGGCCTCCAGGGCCTGGGTCAGAGAACGCAAGGATTGCAGATAGGCCTCCTCCTGTTCCCGCACCAATCGCTCAATATTTTCGGCCATCTGGTTGATCGAATCGCCCAGACGACCCAACTCATCCCCCGGCAGCAGACCCACCACCCGACTGGTCAATTGCCCCGCCCCAATCGCCCGGGTGACGGTATCAAAATGGTGGACATGACGCACCAACAGACGATGAATCAGCCAACTGACCAAGGCCGACAGCACCAGGGCATGGAGCATGATCATCCAGGCCATATCCTTTTCATAGCGATTATCCCGCGCCTGGATGATCGCCAGGGTCTCCGCCATGTTCAACTCCGCCTCCAGCCCTCCGATAATCCCGGACTCCAGGCGCACCGGCACAATGACATCCAACACCGCCACCGTTTTGCCCGACGTGGCCGCCGAGGCATATTCCAAATCCTTGGATAAAAATGCTTTTCCATGGCGCACCACCTCTCCATAGTGGCCAGTCATCTCCTTGGTCGTCTCCTCCCCAACCCCCGTATAGGCAATGACCCGCCCCTCCTGGTCGTACAGGTAGAGTTTGCGAATGGCAAAATCCAGATCTTCCTGCTGGCTCTCCCGGTGTCGCCTCTCCAAAAGCGGCTGCAACCATACCGGGGAGAGGGGATCCGCCAGTCCGCGTATCTCCCAGACAACGCCTTGCAAAAAGACCAACGCCTGATTTTTGACCTGATCCAGGATGACGGTCTCCATCTCTTCCTCGGAATGCTGCACCATCAGGAAGGCATTGCCCAGGGAGACCAGCAGACAGACGGCAATGACCTTGGCCGAGAGGGGCACTTTGACATCTGGATGCATGGCAACTCCGCTCCATCAGGGAACCGATCGCACTGGGGAGAAAAATCTCCCCAGTGCCGTACAAAAGCGGCTCATTCTATCAGCAAAGTCTCCACATGGCTCTAAAAAAATGGACCATACCGACGAGAAGTGGGAAGAGAAAGGGGGGCTTGCGCCCCCCAGGGTTGACGGGGGGAAGTCAAGGAGTCGAACAGGATGCGCAGGTGAAAACCGGTTGCAAATTGGCGTTTTGGAGTTTTTCCAGGTTTTTACAATAGCCCGTAATCTTCAGGTTGTAGTCGAGCCAGGCATTTTCCACTTCTGCCTGTTTGCCTGCCATGGCGAGGCGCATGGCATTGCCAAAACCTTGTCGATGAGCCTCGATTCGGTTGCGATCCTCGAGAACATTTTTGAGGAGATCCTCTCCAGAGCTGAGGATATCAGAGGTCATGGTGAGCGTGTTGAACGTGATCATCTTTTTGACAAACTGGCCAAATTTTTCCTCGGCGGGCTTGGCGGCAGCACCGACGACACGCAAAACGCTGCTCAATAATTCTGAGCGTTCTTCAGGATAGGCACTGGAAGTTGCGGATACAGAGCGCATTTTACACATGTTCTCTTCCGCCTGTTGTACTTTTATTGCCAGGTTGGATGCTTCCGCGTTGCGCTCCGTGCCATAGTCCTCAATCCGCTCACTGCCCCATTGGATCGTCATGGCGATCAACGATTGTGCCCTCAATGCCTTCATCCGATAGAGTTGATCGACCGTCATCTGGCCGATTATGGCTGACGGTGGTTGGTTGCCTGCTGACCATAGATCGGGAGACGGAACACAGTAAAACCGTTCATCCAATACCCGGTCAATCATGGCTATGAGCCTGTTGTCCTTGTACGGGTGGGTTTTATCCAGATTTAATGATTTTTGATTCCATTCTTGACATTCTTTGTTGTACTTCGCGTCCTCGTAAGTCAGTCCTCCCGTGAGTATATCCATGGTGGCACAACTGGCGGACAGCAAGCCAACCACCAGCAGACTCACGGGATAGATCCATCGCGACACTGAAGCATGGTA
>CAIWLA010000488.1 GCA_903913345.1 uncultured Magnetococcales bacterium
ACCCCCCGTTTTCAGTTGGCCCTCCTGCTGGCCATCGCCCGACTGACGCTGCTGGAAACCGGGCGCAACCGGCTGCCGTGGGCCGTATTGTTCCTGATTGCCCTGGGATGGGGGCTGGCCGCCTTTCTGGAAGAGGCCGCCGCGACCGGGACACTCCAGATGCAAAGTGCCATTCTGGGGGCCGTTTTTCGTCTGGAAGCGGTGTTCCTCATCAGCGTGGCCACCATCTCTGGCGCGGCCAGGGAGTGGCAGGATCGGCTGGTGGAGGTGTTGCTGGCCCTGCCCATCCCCCGGTTTACCCATTTTTTGGGCAAACTGGCCGGTTATGCCGTGGCGGCCACTCTGGTGGCCATGGCCTTCGGTGCCGCACTGCTCCCCTTTGTGCCCGCCACCCAGGTGGCGTTGTGGAGCCTCTCCCTGGCAGGGGAGTTGATCCTGATGGCCGCCCTGGGTCTGCTGCTGGTCCTGACACTGACCCAGGTGCCCCTGGCACTGACCGCTGCCATGGGATTTTATCTGCTCGCCCGCTCCACCGGTGCCCTGATCTTGATGGCGGCTGGACCGTTTCCGGCCTTCACCTCCCAGGCTGGCCAGTGGGAAGGGGCCATGCTGACCCTCCTCTCCTGGCTGTTGCCCGGCCTGGAACGGTTCACCCCCAGCGCGTGGCTGGTATACCATACAGGCCATTGGTCGGATTTGGCCGGTATTCTGCTGGAGACAACCCTCTATCTCTCTTTCATCATCGGAGCGGGCCTGTTTGATCTCTATCGCAAAAATTTTTAGAGCCAATCGGCGGGAACAACCCCGTTCCCCTCCCCGTTGGGTGCTCGTTTTGCTGGCGGGGACGTTGGCCATGCAGCTGGCCTGGGGCAGCACACGCCCCCCACCGGTGGCACAGGCAGACCAGTTTGCCTCCCCCCCCGCATTGGCCGTGCTGCGCCTGGCCGCCCTGGGCGACACGATCGCCTTCTCCCGCATGGTGATGCTGTGGGTGCAAAATTTTGACAATCAGCCGGGACTGGCCATGCCATTTCGCCATCTGGATTATGGCGCATTGGCCCAGTGGCTGGAGCGCGTCCAGTCCCTGGACCCACAGAGCGACTATCCCCTCCATGCGGCACTGCACTTTTATACACCCATTCCAGACAAGCAAAGATCATTGAAAATGATTGATTTTATCCACGAACGGTTTCTGGAAAATCCCGATCTTCGTTGGCGATGGCTGGCCCTGGCCGCCGTGGAGGCCCGTCATCGCTGGGGGGAAAAGGGGCTGGCTCTCGCCTTTCTCTACGAAATCCACGACAAGGCCAGGCAGGGCCACCTGCCCCCATGGGTGCGTGGGGTGCAACTGAGTATTGTGCGTGAAGAGGGGGGGGTGCAGAGTGCCCGCCAACTGGTCGGGGGTCTGCTGCACAACGGTGCGATCACCGATCCGGGGGAGTTGAAATATTTACAGAGTTGGTTGGAGCAATGGGAGTCCGATGCCTCAAAACAGGGTGCCCCCCCTGAAAGCAATCGCCCTTCCAACCAGAAACCATAGCGGTTGTGAGTAACATCAGCCGCTCACCACATCCAATACATAATTTTTTTCAATCCGTTGACATGGGTCAATTTTAAAAGTATGCAAGCCGTATATCCTGGTTCGTGCAGACAGACTCTTGGCGCAAAAAAATGCCACCACAATGAAATCAATAATCTTATCAGGGGGATCGCAATGATGAAAAAATATGTACTCGCTTTGTTGGCCGTTGGCTTGGTTTTTCCCATGATCGCGCAGGCGGAATCGGCGGTCGCCGGGAATCCCGATCAGGAAAAGTGTCGTTCCATGTTGCATTATCCTCCGGCCATCGGTGACAGTTTGTCCTCAGCCCGGAGCAATCTCCTGGCCCTGATTGATGAAGCCGATGCCGCATTGCAGATCCAGAAACAGGGGCAGATCAAGGTCGCCTCGGCCCAGGTTGACGCCTATGTGGATAATGCCTCTGATGTCGTCAGACAGCTTGAAAACAAGTTGAACGAATTTTCATCTGTATGGGAGGCGTTCAAGAACACCAGAGAATCTCAAATCATACCGGCCATCCAATCCGGGAACAGAGAGGGGGCCAGACAGATCGCCGAGGGGATTCAGGCCGATCGGATCAAGAGGATGCGCGAACTGTTGGCAGAGATGAAATTTTAATCTGCCGGTTCCGTTCAAACCCCTTCCCCCGCCGGACGGTCGGGGGGAAGGGTTTCCATTTCAGAGTGGCACCGCCCGCAGACGGGTGATCACCGCTTTCCGCCTCGTGGCCTCGTCGGCTCCGCTGCTTTGGTCTCATGCCTCGTCGGGGGTTCCTCTTCCGGCCTGGGTGGAGATTCCCCGTTCACAAACTGGAACTGGTCAACAAATGCCTGTTTTTCCGCAATCAACTCAGCCAGCCGTTTCAGATTGGCTCGCCGCCTTTCCAGGTCAATGAGGATGGCGGTCATGCCGGGTTGACCATCAGGAGGGCCGCACGAAGGGCCACGTCAAACAGGATCGCCCGGACGGACAGCTCACCACAGGCCGTATCACCGACTCTCACTGGTCTACCGTAGAGGCAAGGCATGGATGATGGACCCCTGAACCGAGTGCCATGGGACAACGTCTGGTGCCGAAAGGCCGGTCGCGCTTTGGGCGTCTCCCTCCGGGTGCAATGGTCGGACTATTCGAGATCCTTGGTGGGCTTTTTCATGGATTCAAGCTGGCGTTTGGCCGTCGAATCGCCCTGTTCGGCGGCTTTTCGAAGCCAGGATTTGGCCTGAGCCTCATCCTTCTGAACCCCCTGTCCCGACAGATACATCATGCCCACGGTGGTCTGTGCCCCCGCATTGCCCTGTTTGGCGGCCAGGAGATACCACCGTGCGGCATCCTTGTCGGATTGCGGGACACCCATGCCGTGGTGACAGAAGGCCCCCATGGCCATCTGTGCGGCCGGGTCTCCCTGCTCTGCAGCCGCACGGGTGGAGTCGATACCCTGGGTGTGTGCCGTGGCAACCAGCAGCATGCCCACGATAAAGAACAACGCAACGACCTGTCTGAATCTCATCCCATCCCCCGGTCCAATTCATGAAGAGGCACCCATCGCACCATACCGGGGATGCTACAGGTTTCGGCATGGGGAATCCAGGAATTTCTGAAAAATTTTCCGCGCCCGACTTCTCCCGGATGGGTACGGCGTCAAACGGTCCCGGTGGGCGTTCTCCCTTGTCACCCCCCCCTCTTTCGTGAGATAAGTCAAGTTGGTCCATCCCGGCGTCGATCGACAGAGAGAGACGGTCTGTACGCAGGCAAACCAGTCCAGAGTTTATTTTTCAATCGAGGAAAACGCCCATGAAAAGAGTGATCGCCTGGTCCGCACTGACTCTGACCCTGCTGCTTGTGCAAACGGCCTTCGCCGAACTGACCAGATTGGCGGACAATGTGTATGCCTATGTGGGGAGTCAGGATGCCTCCCCTGCCCACAGTTTTGCTGCCAATGCCGGTATTGTCATCGGTCAGGATGGTGTGCTGGTGATCGACACCCTGATCTCCGCCAAGGAAGGAGAACGTTTTCTGGCCGACATTCGGGCGGTGACGACCAAACCGATCCGATATGTGGTCAATACCCATACCCATCTGGACCATGCCTTTGGCAACTGTGTCTTTGCCAAGCTGGGGGCCACGGTCATCTCCCACGAGGCCGACCAGGCCATGCTCGCCGCCAATGGGGCCAACATATTGAAAAATATCGGTGCCTATGGTTTGAAACCGGAAGACATGGTGGGCACCGAGATTGTCGTGCCAACCCTTGCCTTCAGCCAGCAACTCTCCATCAACCTGGGCGGAGAGGATGTCCGCCTGATCCGCACCGCCCCGTCCCATACGGCCGGAAGCCTGGCAGTCTACCTGCCCGCGAAAAAGCTCCTGTTCAGCGGTGACATCCTTTTCACCGATTTTCATCCCTTCCTGGCGGACGGTGATCTCAAAGGCTGGGCCAAAACTCTCGACGATCTGCTGGCCATGGACATAGAACGCATTGTCCCCGGTCACGGCCCGCTCTCGACCAAGAAAGATTTGCAGGAGATGGAGAGCTACCTGGTATTGTTTGACACCAAGGCACGGGAGTTGGCAGCCACCTCGCAGGATGCGGAGGCCATCGCCGCCAAGCTGCTGGAAATCCTTCCGAAACGATCCCTGGCCACCTGGATGGTCGCCTACAATGTCAAGAGCCGTTATTTGGAGAAAAAATAACCGGTAAACAGGGCAAATGACCGCTGCAGCCCCGTATCAATGGATCGTGTCTTTGTGCGGGGCCAGCAATCAAAAAGCCCCTTTTCTACGGAGAATCATTCTTTTGAAACGATTCGTTTCATTCTGGATGAATCTTCAAAATTTGAAACAAAAATGAATCCCGCACAAAGATATATTTTATAATTTCATTTATGAGTTATATTTTTGCTTGAACCGTTGAATGTTGACTGATATTGTCATATCTCACAATTAAAAATCTAAATATTTTATAGTAAAAAATAAACTATTAAAAAGATATTCGGCACTCAACTTGCTTTAATTTTTCAGATTACAGTGCAGAGGCTCCTTGGTCGCCGCTGCGGATGGTACGGTACCCGTCGTGCCGACTTGTCGGCACGACCATCGACAGGCGGTACATCACCGTGCATAACGGAGTTCGCACGTTATTCCCGTGCGAAGGCTGTGGAAAAGGCAGGATGACCAAAAACGGTACAAAAAACC
>CAIWLA010000489.1 GCA_903913345.1 uncultured Magnetococcales bacterium
CTCTCGCCTCTGGACTCACACCGGGGACCGTGACGGTCCCCGGAACCCTGCAACAGTTTTATACCATGCGAGGCAGGATAGTGAATAATATTGACAGGATAGGAAAAAACCGACACATGAAAGGGGGATGATCCCCCTGGACCAGACAAGCGGAAAAACGGTGCCTGTCAACGGCCTTCACAGGTGAATTTCGCTTGATAACATTGGCTTTTGCAATCGGAATCTTTTGGCTTTGTCTTGTCACACGCCACCAGACAGGTATGGGCCTTGTCCCCACAACTGGGACCGGCACTCTTGCCGGTGCTCTGCCGATTGAGGGCATCGAGGGCCTCCTTGGCCGGGGTCAGTCCCTGGGCCGCCGCCTTGCGATACCACTTGATCGCCTCATTCTGGTCCATCGGCACACCCTGTCCGTTCTTGAACAGTTTGCCCAGTTCAAACTGGGCCTTGGCATCCCCCTGTTCAGCCGCCTTGCGGACGGCATTCAGGTGGTCATCGGCATATCCCCCTTCCGGCATGGCCAGAGACAACAGACCCAAGACGACCAGCGACACAACGAACACAGGATGGTTGAATCTCATCTCTTCCTCCGATTCCGGTACTGTTCCATGGAGACCATCCCGGACGACCTGGCATGGCCAGCCTGGCGGTCGGAACGGCGCATCCATGCACTCTACCAAACGGAATCCCTCCAACGCAAACGCAAAAATGGCGGGGGGTATGGAAACCCCCCGCCTACGGTCACAACCAACGCAGATTGAATGATCCGGTTCAGGTCAATGCGACTCTCCTTGGTCGCCATTGTTCTCCTCCCGCGCCAATCCCATCGGTTGCGGAGGTGCCCTCCTGGCAACCGATGGTCGTTTGCCATCAAACGGGGGTCGGGGCGTGATGATCTGCGCCGTGGGAAAGAAAGTGGAAGGCGATCCAGCCCGCCAGCGACATCAAACCGACCCACATCATCAAAGCCATGGAGTGGGCCAAGGCCGAAACAGTCAACAACAGGCCCACGACGAGGCGATCCGGCGGAACGATCAAAGAGGTGGCGATCAGACCGACCACGGCAACGGCTGTCAAGACTGGGATGGTTTTCATGGAAATCTCCTCACTGTTCAATAAAAAATGGTGCGACACCTTGTTTCCAGGGTTCGAAGTCTGCGGCGGTGTCCGGTTTGGACATCTCCTCTGCAACGTTCCCTTTGTCTGATACATCGCACAGGGCGTGCCATGTTGTCGGACACTGGACAAAAGGAGGTTTTGTTTGTATAATAGTTTGATTATAAACAGGATTTAAACGGATACTGCCTGACTGGGCGCAGAGAAATCTTCCGGTTGATACAGACACAGTGTCTCATGGGACACCCAAGGATTGGGACACAGTGTCTCATATACCAATACACAGTGTCCCAATCATACCGGCCATTGGCACAAATGGCCCTCGCATGGACAGGATACTGTGCGTCTGGTGGCCGCACCAATCATCTCCGAATTGGCTGCGAAGCACGGCAAGTCAAAAGAGGTGATCGCCCAGGTGGTGGAACGGATGGTGGAGGAGGGAGCCATCGGGTTGGGTGGGAATGAGCAACTGGCATCGCGACTGCCGGATTAGGCTATTTGGAAGGAAGTGGTGCTGGCTGTGCGGGAATTGTTGGCAGTCCCTGAGCAGGAGCAGGTTGGCGCATCTCTTGTGCAGAGGGCTGATAGTATGTCGGGACAGGTGGCGGGAAGTAGCGCAGAGCGGTAAACAGCATCCCGGCCACGGCCATCATCATCAGACCCAACCGGATGGTCATCCGGTATTCCAACTCCTTTATTTTTGTATCCAAGTCTTTGATATCCTGCTTGGTGGCAAGATCTTTGAGTTGAGAAGCATGAACGTCCTGAATAGCGTCTGAGATGGCTTCCGCTTGGTTCTCTGGGAGACCCGTCTCTTTCAATCGACGAATGAATTTAAACGTATCAAATGTGGCTGTGTGCATCGGTCGAATCCTCTCTGGACGGTGGACGAACTCAGATTACCAGCAACACCCACCAGCGTCAACAAAAATCCATTTAGCCACATCTGGACACGCCACTCCAATACTGGAGGAGACGATACGCCTTTCGGAACATACTCTGGCCGATGCCGTCGTGCGGCAGGAGAAAGGTTTGACGGCATCCTGGTTGGGGAGACGATTCCATTCAGGGTGGTTGCTGCGCCCTCCATTCGCTTGCCAACCGGAACGCCATGGTCTACGATATATCAAACATGGACATTGAGGATCGCTCCATGGCCACCAACGTTCATCTCACCCCAGAAATGGAACACTTCGCCCGTTCCTGGAACACTCAATGAATCAGGCCGTCTTCGCACCCAAGGCGCGCCAGGAGATCCTGCGGGCACTCCACTGGATTTCCAGAGACAACCCCGTGGCGGCACAGGCTTTTTGCAAAGCGGAGGAAAAACAATGTCCGCCGACGACAAATTAAACACGCCGCTTAAAAGTTGTGTGGTGTTGATGGAAATGGATGCTGCTCTGGAGCAACGGGTCCGGCGCGCGCTGGGTGCCATCGCCCCCCTCAGGACAGTGACCAACCGGGAGGCCATCGCGGAACTGCTGACCGAGGAGACCATCGGTCTGGTCCTGATCTCGGCCAACGCAGCCAAGGGGGTGAGAGAGGGCGCGCTCGCCTATTTCGACAAAGGCCATCCCATCTCCATCCTGGCCATCGATGCCAAAAAAGAGCGTCTGACCATCCTGCAACCCGGCAACCCCCTCGCCACCGAGGAGGAGACGGTCTATCCCTGGAGTACACTGCGGGATCTGGTGACCCGACTGCTGCAACTGGCGGCCTTTCGTCTGGACAGCTTTTTGCTGCGCGAAGCCTTCGATGCCGTCACCTTCGGCATTCAGGAGGCGGTCATCGTCGTCGACCGCCGATTGAGAATACGCACTCTCAATCTGGCGGCACGGACCCTTTGCCTGTTTACCACCACCGCCACCCTGGGATCGGCACTGGAACTGGAAAAAGGGGGCTGCATTCCCCAATTGACCGAGCTGTTGCAGCGGGTGATCGCCACCCGGAAGGCCGAATTGAACGTCTCCTTGCTGTGTGCCGGTACCGGCGATTCCGAGATTGAAATTCGCGTATCCGCCACACCGCTCATCGATCTCCTGGGCCACTGCCATGGGGCGTCGGTGGTGGTGCTGGATCGTACCCAACGGGCCGGAGAGGAACAAGAGGCGAACAAACGACAAAATTTTTATCGGATCATCGGCGTCAGCCCGGTCATGCAGGAGGTGTACAGCCTGATTGAATCCCTGGCCAGCATGGATACCACCACCCTGATCACCGGCGAATCCGGAACCGGCAAGGAGATGGTGGCCGAAGCCCTGCATATGAAAGGGGCACGCAGCTATGGACCATTGGTCAAGGTCAACTGTTCGGCCCTGTCGGAAAATTTACTGGAAAGCGAACTCTTTGGACATGTCAAAGGGGCCTTTACCGGTGCCGTCCGGGATCGCCCAGGCCGCTTTGAGGTCGCCACCGGTGGCACCATCTTCCTGGATGAAATCGGGGATGTCAGCCTCTCCATGCAGACCCGCCTCCTGCGGGTTTTGCAAGAACGGGAGTTGGAACGGGTGGGCGATTCCCGCACCATCAAGGTGGATGTGCGGGTGGTGGCGGCCACCAACAAAAATCTGGTCGAGTTGATCGCCCAGGGCAAATTTCGAGAGGATCTCTATTTTCGACTCAATGTCGTGGAGATCGCCCTCCCCCCACTGCGCCAGCGACTGGAAGACATCCCACTACTGGTGAACCATTTTATCCAAAAATTCAACCACAAATACAGCAAGGCCATCGTGGGGGTGCAGGAGGCGGCCATGGAGCTGTTTTTGCAGTACCGCTGGCCGGGCAATATCCGTGAGTTGGAAAATGCCATCGAACATGCCTTTGTGGTCTGTCGGCAGGGGATGATCCGGGTCAAACATCTGCCCAATCCCCTGTTGCTTGGCCGTCCCTGTGCCGACCCCTCCCACACGGAGGCCGTGGCGGAAACCGTGGTGGTGGCCCCCCCCGTGGCGGCGGCAGAGAGCAACCCGCCGGTCTCATCCCCCACCGCCGATAAGGAGACCATCCTCCGCGCCCTGGAGGCGGCCCACTGGAACAAGAAAAAGGCCGCCGCCCTCTCCGGAATCAGCCGCAGCACCTTTTATCGCAAGATGGAAAAATATGGCATTCAATAAGGCCACTCACAGGAGGATAAAAGATCCTCACTTGGTGGCTTCGCCCCCAAATCCCTACCAAGGGCTTCGCCCCTGGACCCCTGGTTGTAAAACTTATGGGGTATGCGGTTCTCTGCCTACCCCAGAAAGACCAAACGGGTGATTAAAGACGGGTAAATCAGGACTCAAGAACGGTTTTGGTGTTGCTGCCAAAAGGCGAGAAAGGCATCGGCAGACAGAGGTCGGCTGAAACAATAACCCTGGATCTCATCGCAACCATTCTCCTGCAAGAATTGCCATTGGGCCTGGGTCTCCACCCCTTCGGCCACCACCCGCAGATGGAGTCTCTTGGCCAATGAGAGAATGGCCTGGACAATGGCGGTCTCGTCGGAATGGTCATGGTCCAGATCGCGGATAAAGGCGCGGTCAATCTTGAGGGCATGGATGGGAAACTTGATCAACGATCCCAGAGAGGAATAACCGGTCCCAAAATCGTCCACCGATATTTTGATGCGCATGTTATTGAAAATTTTCATCATTTGAATGGCCTTGGCCACATCTTCCATCACCATGCTTTCGGTGATCTCCAGTTCCAGACAGTCCGGATCCAGTTGGGTCTCCTGCAAGGCCTGCGTCACCATTTCGATCAAGGCATCGGGATTGCGAAATTGACAGGCAGAGAGGTTGACCGCCACCCGCAGTGGGGGGAAACCCTGTTCCTGCCAGGCCTTGTTCTGCCGACAGGCGGCCTGAAGCACCCAGGCACCCAGGGGGACAATCAACCCGGTCTCCTCGGCCAGGGAAATGAACGTGTTGGGTGGCACCAACTCCATTTGCTCGCCGTTCATGCGTTGCCACCGAACCAGGGCCTCCATCCCCACAATGGTCTGGGTGGCCAACTCCAGCTTGGGTTGATAGTGCAGCACAAACGACTGGTTCTCCAGGGCGATGCGCAACTCCTTTTCCATCCGCAGACGATTCATGGCCGTCGCCTGCATCTCGGCTGTAAAATAACGGAAGGTGTTGCGCCCGGCCTCTTTGGCGGCATACAGGGCCGTGTCGGCCTGTTTGAGCAGGGATTCCACCCCCTCCGCATCCTGTGGAAACAGGGTAATACCGATGCTTCCGGAAATGTTGGCCTCGCCCGGTTCCAACAAAAAAGGCCGAGCCAACGCTTCGAGGAGGCGTCGGACAATCAACTCGACCACGTGCTGATGGGTCAACCGGGGCAACAGGAGGGTAAATTCGTCACCGCCCAGACGGGCCACCAGATCATAGGGACGCACACAGGAGAGAATGCGGCGCGTGGCCTCCTGGAGCAACGCATCCCCCGCCCGGTGCCCCAGGGTGTCGTTGACCTGCTTGAACCGATCCAGATCCAGAAACAACAGGGCCACGGTATCACCGGAACGGGTGGCCATGGCCAGATGTTCACTCAGGCGGACCTGGAACAGGGCACGATTGGGCAAGCCGGTCAGGGCATCGTGACCGGCGATATGTTGCAACATGTTTTCGGTCCGGCGTTGCTCGGTAATGTCCATGCCGGTGGCAATAATACTGCGCAGGGAGCCGTCCCGGTGGCGGATGACGCTGTTGGACCAGGCAATGAGAAAACGTGCCCCGTCTTTGGCCTGCCAACTGTTTTCATGCTGGTTGGGCGTATGGGCATGGAGCAACTGCTCCCATACCGGTTGCAATGCCTCCTGCTCTTCGGGGGGCACCAATCGTTCGATCACCGACTGCCCCACCATCTCGCTCTCCTGATATCCGGTCAACTGCTGGCAGGCCTGGTTGAACAGGATGACACGCCCTTCCGGGTCCATGACCACCACCAACGCCGGAGCGGTGGCGAGCAGAGAGGCGGAAAATTCCCGCTCTTCCGTCAGATTTTGCTCGGCGGCCCGCCGCTCGATCAGGTTGGCCAGGGTGTAGGCGATGGTGGTCAGAAAGGCCTCCTCCTCGGCATTGTGCGCATAGCCATCCGGCACATAGAGGTTGAGCACCCCCATCAGCCGGTCGCGAAAGAGGATGGGGACACAATAGTGGCCATGGGGTGCCATCTCC
This sequence comes from uncultured Magnetococcales bacterium, assembly GCA_903913345.1. GTDB lineage: Bacteria > Pseudomonadota > Magnetococcia > Magnetococcales > Magnetaquicoccaceae > Magnetaquicoccus. The sequence continues at coordinate 6,273 of CAIWLA010000489.1, forward strand.
GGGGGGTGAATCTCATGATCCGCATCCACATGGGCGACAAAGAGGGTCTCCCGCCGCTGGGCCGCGCGCCCGCAGAGGCAATGTCCCATGGGCACCTGGGCACACAAGGTCAGCAAAGCGGGTGACAGACCCCGCTGGGCCGCCAGAACCAACTGTTCCCCATCCTCTTCCATCAGGAAAATGGACCCTTTGTACTCCAGCGACAGCCAGGGAACCGCCAGAATGATCTCCAGAGCGGCGTGCAGTTGGTCTTCCAGGGTGAGGGGGGCCATGCCGGTCTCCAGCAAGGCACTGATGGCGATGCGGGATTGCAGGGCATGTTCCTCGCGCTGTTCCAGGGCAGCCCGACGGGTCATGTCATGAAAGACCCACACCCGATCGCCGGGCAGATGGGCGCGATCCGGTCGATGGTGCGATCCACTCTCCAGACCGTCCGTGGCGTTGGGCATGGGGAAAGAGTGATACTCGCACACCGGACCATTCCGGCAGTGCAGAATGCCGTGACCAATGGCCTGAGAGGTGCGAAGTACCTGCAATTGGGCCAGGAAGGGGGCGGAATCGACCAGTTGTGCCCGCATATCCGCCAGCAATGGCGCAAACCTCTCCGCCTGTTTCGCCGTTTCGGGCAGATCCCACAGCGCGAAAAAACGGGCGTTGGCGTGGCGGATGGTGTCACCGTCATGGAGCACCAGAATACCGTCTTCCAATGATTCCAAGGTATCGTGGAGCAGTGCCTGGCTGATGGCCCGTTTTTCGTCACTGCGACGCAAGTCGCGGGTTGTCTGGTGAATCCTCTCCTCCACCCGTACCAGCAGACGATTCAGAAACAGCCCCAACAGCACCATCAAACCGGCGGCGGCCACGACCACGACCACGCCATAGCGGCGCAGGGTGTGGAGATCCAGGGTGTCATCGAGCCAGAAGGTGAAAAGGACAAAGGCCATCAACAGGCACAACAGCGTGCCGAAGAGGGGGAGAAAAACCGGACGACGCAGGGAAAAATGGTCGGCATCGGGGTCTGGCGGTGAACGATTCAGCACGGCATACCCTCCCAAAAACCGTCAGGTCCGGCACCGTTGACACTTTACAACAAAAAGAGACGCCAAGCGGGTCAAACCTAACATTTTTTCAAAAACCATGTCAACCAAAGAATTGTTTATTGCCTGGTCGTTGAAGGGGTGGCCCATCCATGAGAGGCCAATGCCCGCTCATGGATGGAGGCTGTTCACCCTGTCGGTTGCTGTTTTCAACATTTTTTTCAGTTCATTCCGGGAGTCCACCCCCGTTTGTACCAGAACGGGCATCCCCTGCCGATACACCATCACCGTTGGAATGCCGATGATGGCATATTCGGTGGCCAGACTGGGGTGTTTGCGAATGTCCACCAGGAGAAGATCCAACTGCTGGCGATAGGTGTCGGCAAACCAGGGCAACTGTTGCCGAAGCCGATCGCAGACCGGGCAATCATGGCCCGAAAAAACCAGGAACACCCACTTGTGGCCAGCAGCACTCTGTAAAATGTGGTGCAAGGCGTCACTGGGGGTCGGTTGTGGCTGGGATACAGACACGGCCCCCCCTAGTCGGTTTTTTCGCCGCCAATGTTGAAAAAGCCAACGGCATCATTCAAGTTGGCGGCATGCAACACCAGTTGCCTGGCGGTCTCGGACATCTCTGCCGATGCCCCGGCACTCTGCTGGGTGACCAGATCCAGATCCCGGAGAGAGAGATTGATCTGATCCGCCCCGGCATTTTGCGCACTGCTGGCCGAGGAGATTTCCTGGACCAGATTGGCCGTCTTGCGAATATCCGGGACCAGCCTGGTCATGATGTTCCCCGCCTCTTCCGAGAGTTGTACGGTGGAAGCGGAGATGGAACGAATCTCACCCGCCGCCGACTGACTGCGTTCCGCCAGCTTCCGCACCTCTCCGGCCACCACCGCAAAACCTTTGCCGTGTTCACCGGCCCGTGCCGCCTCGATGGCCGCATTCAGGGCCAACAAATTGGTCTGTCTGGCAATCTCCTCTATGATGGAGAGTTTGCCCACGATGGCCTTCATGGAGTCAATCGCCTTGGCAACCGCCTCGCCCCCGTTATGGGCATCCTGGGCGGCCTGCATGGCAATCTTTTCGGTCTGCCGGGCGTTATCCGTATTTTGTTGAATGTTGACGCCCATCTGTTGCATGGCCGAGGCGGTTTGCCCCACGGAGGCCGTCTGCTGGGCCGTCCCCTGGAGGAGCGTCTCGCTCGTGGATGAGAGATCATGGCTGGCCGTATCCACATAAACAGAGGCCTCCCGGACTTGCAAAACCGTTTTGCGCAGGACGGCCGTCATGGCAGAGAGAGACCGGAACAACTGGCCAATCTCATCTTTTCTGGTCATGGCACACTGCACACTGAGATCCCCTTCCGACAAGCGGATGAACATGTGCTTGCAGGTATTCAAGGGACCGGTAATGTTGTTCGAGATGACCTGTGCAACAATGACCAGGAGGAAGACCATCCCCCCCAGGAGATAAAACAGCGATCGGAGCAGATCATTGAAAATGGTCTCGACATCGTCCAGATAAATGCCGGAACCAACCACCCATCCCCAGGGAGCGAATCCCTGCACAAAAGAGATTTTGGATACCGGCTGGGCAAAGTTGGGCTTTGGCCACAGGTAGGGGACAAAACCGGCCCCGTTTTTCTTGACCTCATCCACAAAGGCGACAAACAATTTTTTGCCCGCCGGATCAGCCACGTTGGAGAGATCCTTGCCATCCAGTTCCGGCTTGAAGGGATGCATGACCATGTTTGGATGCATATCATTGATCCAAAAATAATTTTCTCCTTCATACCGCAGGGTTTTAATCACACCAATGGCCGACTTTTGGGCCTGATCGCGGGTCAACTGACCCGATTTTTCAAGAGACTCAAAATGGATAAGCACACCATGAACAGCCTCCACCAGACTCCTGGTTTTTAATTGCCGGTCGTTCAGCAATACGTATCGAAAGGTGTATGAAGAAAAACCACCCACGAAACAAATGCCCAAAATGGCCAAAACAATAATGGCACGAATTTTTACCAGAACGGATCGATTACCGATAAAATCTTTCATGATGATATCCTTCCCCATTTGCATTACTTCGGCATCAAACAGCTATAAAAGACCCACTCCCCGACCCCCTAAAGCCTCGCCACCCGCGCCCGCAGACAATGGTCGGCCAGGACCAGGGCCGTCATCGCCTCCGCCACCGGTACCGCCCGAATGCCCACACAGGGATCATGCCGACCCTTGGTCTGAATGATTTGATCGGCACCCTGAAGGTCCACCGTCTGCCGGGGAATGGCAATGGAAGAGGTCGGCTTGACCGCCAGACGGATCACAATATCCTGCCCACTGGACAGCCCCCCCAGAATCCCCCCCGCATGGTTGCTCAAAAAACGGACCCCGTCCGGGGCTTCGGGATCCGCCGTCATCTCGTCCACCCGTTGCGAACCAACCCCCTGTGCCGCCCCCATCCCATCCCCGATCTCCACCCCCTTGACCGCATTGATGCTCATGATGGCCTTGGCCAGGTCGGCATCCAACCGGTCAAAGACCGGCTCCCCCCAACCCACCGGCACCCCACTGGCCACCACCTCCAACAGGGCACCCACCGAATCCCCCTGCTGACGCAGCGTATCCAGCAAGGCGGCAAAACGGGGCACCATCTGGGCATCCGGGGTAAAAAAGGGGTTCTTTTCCACCTCTTCCCACACCCAACGCGCCCGATCGATGGTCTCCGTCCCCATGGCAATCAGGGCACCCCGAATCCGCACCCCCTGCCTCGCCAGCAACCGTTTGGCCACCCCGCCCGCCGCCACCCGCAGGGCGGTCTCCCGCGCCGAGGCCCGCCCGCCCCCCCGATAATCCCGTACCCCATACTTGCGCCAATAGGTGTAATCCGCATGACCGGGACGAAAAAGGGATTGAATGGCGGTATAATCGTGGGAACGCTGGTCGGTGTTTTCGATCAATAGACCAATGGGCGTGCCGGTGGTCACCCCTTCAAAGGTGACCGACAGAATACGGACCCGGTCGGCCTCCTGCCGTTGGGTGGTAAAACGGCTCTGGCCGGGACGACGACGGTCCAGATCGTGTTGCAGATCGGCCTCGCAGAGGGCAAGGCCCGCCGGACAGCCATCCACGATGGCCCCCAGGGCGGGGCCATGGCTCTCACCAAAGGTGGTGACGCGAAACAATTGCCCGATGCTGTTCCCCGCCATCCGCTCTACACCGCCTTCATGCCGACAATGTGATAACCGGCATCGACATGCAGCACCTCGCCACTGACGCCGGACCCCATCCCGGAGAGCAACATTAACGCGGCCTGACCCACCTCTTCGATGGTGACATTGCGGCGCAACGGGGCATTATCCCGATTCCAGTTCAGAATTTCTTTGAAATCACCGATCCCCGCCGCCGCCAGGGTGCGAATGGGACCGGCGGAAATGGCGTTCACCCGAATGCCCGATGGACCAAAATCGGCCGCGAGATAACGGACACTGGCCTCCAGAGCCGCCTTGGCCACCCCCATGACATTATAATGGGGCACCACCCGCTCGGCCCCCAGATAGCTCAAGGTCAGGATGGACCCCCCCGCGCTCATCAAAGGGGCAGCCCGACCGCAAATCGCGGTCAGGGAGTAGACCGAGGCCTCCATGGCAATGCGAAATCCCTCGCGGGAGGTATTGTAATAATAGCCGGTCAACTCCTCCTTTTTGGCAAAAGCCACCGAATGGACAATAAAATCTATTCCTTGCCATTGTTCACCCACGGTCTGAAAAACCCGATCAATCTCTTCATCGTGGTTCAGATCACAGGGGAGGACCAGATCCGATCCCAGTTGACTGGCCAGTGGTCGAACCCGTTTTTCCAGGGCCTCGCCCATATAGGTGAAGCCCAGTTCCGCCCCCGCCTCCCGACAGGCCCGCGCGATGCCCCAGGCGATGCTCTTTTCGTTGGCCAAACCAAAAATCAGACCGCGTTTGCCTTCCAGAATGCCCATGTTGCAACCCTTTATCCGGTGAAGTGAATACGGTTCCAAGTACCGATCGAACCACGCCAACCCTGCCATTCATAAACCAGGAACGCCACCCTGTCAACCGGAGCGGACCAACCGCTCCAATCGGTTATACTGGGAAAAACCCGCCAGGGGGGTCGCCGTCATCCCTTTGCCCTGCGCCAACACCTTGAAACGGTCCCCCATCCCCTGGGGCATGATCAGGCGCGAGACCACCTGGCGCAACCGTTGATGATCCTCTGCCGTCTGCCCACGAGAGGCACTCTCCAGGCGTTGCAGGATCCCCAACCCCATGAGAAACCAGGCCTGGGTGGTATAGCCGAGGGTGGTCAAACCGTTGGCCACCCCCGTCCGGGCCACGGCGGTAAAATCGACATGGCTGGTCAAATCCATCTCCCCCGGATGGTGCAGGGGATCCGCCATCTGCTGGTGTTGATAAAAACCGGTCAGCGTCCCCTGGGGCAGGGCGTCACTGCTGTAATACTCTTCCTGGGTATAGCCATAATCGATGGAGAGAATCACCCCCCGTTTGAGCCGCCGCGCCGCCTGTGCCATCCAGTCACAAGCCGCCAGCCCCACCTCGGTCCGCATCCCCACCGGCACCGTCAGCCCCAATCGGCTGAAATGGTCGGGCGCGAGCGGCGGGGAAAGGGGCATCAAGCGGGCGGTCAGCCCCCCCTCCTCCCGTGCCACCCCCAACGCGCGCAAACCATCGGGGGTCATCTCCAGCCAATGGACGGGAAAGGCATCGAGAAATTCATTGCTGAGCAGGACACCTTCCAGGCTCGCCTCGCCCAGTTCATCCACCGTGTTACACCAGGAGATCCGGTCGGGCGCAAAACCGCCCTCGGCCAGGGCGCGCC
>CAIWLA010000490.1 GCA_903913345.1 uncultured Magnetococcales bacterium
GACGCGGGCGGACCAAAAGACAAGCAAGATGTTCAAGTTATTTTTGCTAGGCTCCTAAAGCCAGGGAGGCGGTTGGCGGCCTCTCTGGAACACCCTTTTCCCCCCGGCGTATCGACACAAGGATAATGGCATGGCCATACATACCACAGAAGGCAGATCCTCCTCCGGTGTAGTGCGTATTCCGGTGTTGCCGTTGCGGGATATTGTCGTTTTCCCCCATATGATTGTCCCGCTCTTTGTGGGTCGGCAGCGGTCCATTCGTGCCCTGGAGGCCATCTCTTCCAATACGGAACATCGCCGCATTTTGCTGGTGACGCAGAAAGAGGCCTCCACCGATGAACCGGGGGAGAATGATATCAGCCCTGTCGGGGTGGAAGGGGTCATTCTGCAGGTATTGAAGCTGCCGGACAACACGGTCAAGGTGTTGGTGGAGGGGGGCCAGCGGCTGCGTATCCGCCGCTATGTGCAGCGGGAGCCTTGTTTTATTGTGGAGGCCTCCCCCATGGAACAGGAGGCCTATGATCCGACCGAGGCCCTGGCCCTGATGCGGACGATCGTCCGTCAGTTTGACGCCTATTCCAAAATAAACAAGCGGATTGTGCCGGAGGTGGTGACCACGCTCCAGGCCACGGACGATCCCGTCCATTTGGCGGATATTGTGGCACCCCACATCTCCATGAAGGTGACGGACCGGCAACTGTTGCTGGAGATGCCCTCGGTGTTGGATCGTCTGGAGCGGTTGCTGCTGGCCATGGAACAGGAGTTGGATGTGTTCCAGGTGGAAAAGCGGGTGCGGGGTCGGGTCAAGCGGCAGATGGAGAAGAGCCATCGGGACTATTACCTGAATGAGCAGATGAAGGCCATTCAGAAGGAGTTGGGAGATCGGGGGGACGAGAAGGAAGATCTCACCGAATTGGCGGAAAAGATCGAGAGTGTGCCCCTCTCCGAAGAGGCCAAGAAAAAGGCGGAATCCGAGCTGAAAAAGTTGCGGCAGATGGCCCCCATGTCGGCTGAGGCGACGGTGGTTCGCAATTATATCGACTGGCTGCTCAGTCTGCCCTGGGGCCAGTATACCGAGATGACCCATGATCTGGCCCGGGCCGAGGCGATTCTGGCGGAGGATCACTGGGGTCTGGACAAGGTCAAGGAGCGGATTCTGGAACAACTGGCGGTGCAGCAGAAGGTGCAGAAGGTGAAGGGGCCGATTCTCTGTCTGGTGGGACCGCCGGGGGTGGGCAAGACCTCGCTGGCCAAATCCATTGCCCGGGCGGCGGGTCGGGATTATGTCCGCATCTCCCTGGGGGGGATTCGGGATGAGGCGGAGATTCGGGGCCATCGGCGGACCTATATTGGTTCGTTGCCGGGCAAGATTATCCAATCCATGAAAAAGGCGGGCAGCAATAATCCGTTGTTTTTGCTGGATGAGATTGACAAGGTGGGTTCCGATTTCCGGGGCGATCCCTCGTCGGCCCTCTTGGAGGTGTTGGACCCGGAGCAGAATATAGCCTTCAATGATCATTATCTGGAGGTGGATTATGATCTGTCCAAGGTGATGTTCATCACCACGGCCAACAGTCTCAACATACCCCGCCCGTTGTTGGACCGGATGGAGGTGATTCGTCTGGCGGGTTATACGGAGCAGGAAAAGATACGGATTGCGAATGATTATCTGATCCCCCGGCAGATGGAGGCCCATGGTTTGGACAAGACGGAGTTTTGTCTGTCGCCTTTGGGTCTGGTGGAGATCATCCGGTATTATACCCGTGAGGCGGGGGTGCGCAATCTGGACCGGGAGATTGCCAGCTTGTGCCGCAAGACGGCGCGGGCATTGTTGTCGGGCAAGGCGCAGGGTCGGGTATTGGTCACGGCCAAGTCGCTGGAGAAATATCTGGGGGTTCGCCGGCATCGTTTTGGTTTGGCGGAGGATACCGATTTGATTGGTGTCACCACCGGTTTGGCCTGGACCGAGGTGGGGGGAGAGATTCTCACCATCGAGGGGACGCAACTGGACGGCAAGGGCAAGCTGATGATCACCGGCAAGTTGGGGGATGTGATGCAGGAGTCGGCGCAGGCGGCGATGACCTATGTCCGCTCCCGCGCCAAGGAGTGGGGATTGGTGGAGGAGGAATTTTTCCAGAAGCATGATGTGCACATTCACGTCCCGGAGGGGGCGACCCCCAAGGATGGCCCATCGGCGGGGATTGCCATGTGCGTGACGCTGGTGAGTGCCTTGTTGGGGATTCCGGTTCGGCGTGATGTGGCGATGACGGGTGAGATTACCTTGCGGGGACGGGTGTTGGTGATTGGCGGTTTGAAGGAAAAGCTGCTGGCCGCTCACCGGGCCGGGGTGAAGCATGTGTTGATACCGAGTGAAAATGTCAAGGATCTCAAGGAGGTTCCCCAGAGTATTCTCAAGGATTTGGAGATTCATCCGGTCAACCATCTGGATGAGGTGTTGCGTCTGGCGTTGACCCGGCCGTTGCAATCCTTCCCGGTTCAGGAGACCATCCAGGTCGAGCCGCCGCCGCCAATTCTGGCGGATCAGGTACTGTCGCCGGTGGTGGAGTCACCAGCGGTGACGCATTGAGGGTCGAACGTTTGGCGAAAGGGGGGAGTGAGGGCTGGACGCGGGTTTGACGGCTGTCTCCTCCACTCAATCCGCAGCGTTCTGTTCCGATCGCACCCCATGGCATCACGGAACGCTCGATTTGGTTGAGGATGAAACGGGCAAGGATTGGGTGGCCCTGGACAAATGGACGCCAACGAATATGATGGCATTTCGTGCGTCCGGGGGATACACTGGTCTGGTCGTTTGGTTATCCTCGTCAACAGGCGGTTCGGCCATGAAATTCATTGATCCACGCATCGACTTCGCGTTCAAGAAGATCTTCGGCAGCGAGAGTGCCAAGGACGTCCTTGTCAGTTTCTTGGAGAGCCTGCTGGGGTTGGAGGGGGATCGGTGCATTGCCGAGCTGACCATCCTCGACCCGTTCCTGGCCCCCAAAATCCGGGAGCTGAAATATTCCATTCTGGACGTCAAATGCCGGGATCATCGTGGGGTGTCCTACATCGTTGAGATGCAAATCCAGAAGGTGGCTGCCTTCCTGAAGCGAATCCAGTACAACGCCGCCAA
>CAIWLA010000491.1 GCA_903913345.1 uncultured Magnetococcales bacterium
GACCAAAAGACAAGCAAGATGTTCAAGTTATTTTTGCCAGGCTCCTTAGAGTCTCCCTGTGTTGCTTCAGCGGGACATGGCGTTTTGGACAGTTAACGAGCCTTGATTCGTTGAACGATGTTGGGTGCCATATGGCGAAGGACGACAAGATTATTTTTTGGGCCATGGTCTCCCCTTTTCTTTTGATCGTCTCTGGGCTACCCTTGCGCCTTATGTCATCCATTTCATCCCATACAAGCCCCAGGCAAAAGAGCCGCTGGCCATGGTTGCTCTTTCTCCTGGCCCTCTCGGTCAGCTCTCTGTGGGCAGAGGACAGGCCCAACCCGGCGGATCCCGACCAAATGCTGCGCCTGAGCCAGTCGGCCATTGGTCGTTCCCTGCCCGATCTCACCTTTCAAAGTCAACGAGGCGAACCCCTCTCCCTCTCCTCCTGGCGCGGCAAACCCCTTTTGATCAACCTGGTCTATACCAGTTGTTACCATACCTGCTCCGTCGCGACCCGTTCCCTGGCCATGGTTGTGGCAAAGGCCCAGGCCATCTTCGGAAAAGAGGCGTTCCATCTTGTCACCATTGGCTTCGACACCCTGGTCGATACCCCACAGGCGATGGATTATTTCGCCCGCCAACACGGTGTTTCCGATAAACAGTGGGATTTTTTAAGTGGCGATGCCGAAACGATCCAGAAATTGACACAGGCCGTGGGGTTTACCTTTTTTCGCTCCCCCAAAGGATTCGATCATCTGGCCCAGGTCACCATTGTGGATGCCAACGGCGTGATTTACCGACAGGTGTATGGCGAAACCATTCCCACGCCCCAACTGGTCGAACCTCTCAAGGAGTTGATTCTGGGTATTGCCCCCAAAGAGGAGTCTTCACTGGATCTCCTGGTGCGACGGGTACGTTTTTTCTGTACCACCTATGACCCAGGCGATGATGCCTACCGTTACGACTATTCCCTGTTTGTCGGCATGGGGATTGGTGGCGTGATCATTCTGTCGGTCTTCATCTTTCTCTTGCGCGAGATACGCCGCAACAAGACCTTTTCCCGGTAACGCCCGAATTCCTGCAGGAAGATGCGGTCCGTATTTTTTGCTTGCTTCTCATTCGACACTTGGTCATTATTGCCGGGGGGTGGTTTGCCCCCCGGACAGTCTGGCCTGGACTCTGGTTGCAACCGGTGGGGAGGTAGGGCAAAGTCCCACGATCTCGCCGTTGTTGTTTTTCTGCCCGAAGGGGCGTCATGTTTCAAACCACGCAAATAGACGATGATACCATGACCTTTATTCTGATGATTTGCATGACCGTCTTCTTGACGGTGGTTCCGTCTGGTGCCGGTGCAGTGCCCCCTGCGGACAATATCCATACCGTCCAGGTCTCTGCCTCGCGCTCACACGATGAGGCACTGAAAGAGATGAAAACATTGAAACGAATGGGATTTTCACCATTCATGCTGGACATCTACGATGGCCGACATATCCTCTGGCATACCGTCCATATTGGTCACCATGCGCATTGGCAGGCGGCCCAAAAGGAGGCTCTGCTCTTCACCAAAAAAATGCGGAAAAAGGCCGCCATCTTGTCGCTGCCTGCCACCTCTTTTGCCCTCTTCAAACAGCGTGTTGCATCTGGCGAGACAGGCCGGGAGGATCCCAAAACGTCTGCATTGTCCCCATCGGACCTGCCTGTGGAAGGCCAGGAGCGGGTGCCCGATGGCCGCAACAGCGATCCTGGCCCTCAGGCCCAGGAGCCATCTGCGCCTGTGGTTGCGGATACCAGGGAAGGCCAATCAGAACCTGATTCCGTGCTACAACGAGTTGATTCTGAACAGGAAGGGCAACCCGCCTCGTTTATCGAGAAGCGATACGTCCTGGCCAGTCTCAGCCTCTCCCACATGAAGAAAGACTCCGCCACCGGCACAACCTCCATCGACACCTCCGGCCTGGGCGGGAAAATAACAGGTGGATATAAATTCACCGAGCACCTTGGCATTGAGGCGGGTTATGTTCAATTTCAGAAAGTGGACACCAAGGTTGCAAACGCAGGTTTAGTGAATAGTGCCGTGAATAACGCCCCATTGACCATGGAAGGTGCCGTTGTGGAAGGTGTCGTCACCTGGGATGTGCATCCATCGGTCTCCCTGATCGGGAAGGCTGGCGAATTTTTATGGAGGGGTGAAGCCACTGTCAACGGTCAGAGTCTGCAAGCCAGACGCAAGGAGAATGGCGTTGACCTTGTTTTTGGGGTTGGAACGGATTTTCGTTTCTGGGATCACAAGATTTTGCGTGTTGAGTGGGACCATTTTCTCACTCCTGACGAGGTGGACCTGTTGTCTGTTGGGCTGGGGATTGAGTTCTGATGCACCGATGTGAAATATGCCCGTCTTCAGTCGATTCTTTGGCATCGTGATCTTTATGCACTGGAATGACCATCAACCACCGCACTTTCACGCCAAGTTTGATCATCATGTTGCATGTCACCGATGTGAAATATCTGGGCGATTATCGGCTTTGGCTGATGTTTGACAACGGGGCCACTGGCAGGGTGGAGCTTGAGCCAGAACTGTGGGGGGAGATGTTCGCCCCCTTGAAAGACAAAGCCGCCTTTGCCTCCGTCCATGTGGATCAAGAATTGGGAACCATCACGTGGAACAATGGGGCAGACCTTGCACCGGAATTCCTCCTGGAGCGGTTGCAGCAGGAGGCGGTGGCGTGAGAGGTCGGCCACCCCGACCAGGGCAATACCTCTGAATGGGATCGGTGACGAATCTGCCCGTCTGGCGGGAATGGGCAAGGGGAATCGGTGGGGTATGTCGGGGGGGGTGACGGAAGGTTGGATTTTCTCCAAGTGGCGACACAAACAAAAACGGCCACCTTGTCGGTAGCCGTAAATGCTTGTTTTGTTTGGTGGGCCGTGTAGGATTCGAACCTACGGCCCGCTGATTAAGAGTCAGCTGCTCTGCCAACTGAGCTAACGGCCCCACTTCTGTAAACACATGCCCGACAGTTTGACATCTTTTTTCGATTAGTCAAGTCTGACCAAACCACAAAACAGGGGGAGGCTGTTTTTTCCTGGCCCAAAAAAAGGGCCATCCCCTGGAATTCCCAGGTGCCCCTCGGACCTTGGCCATCCGCCCAAAGGAAAATAGTCCATGGCCGACATGGCCCTGTATACCACAAAAACAAAAAACAGTATCCACACAATGCAAACCTCGCGACCAAAAGAGGTCTCCTGATGCCGCCAACCGTGCTTCTGCTGGCCATCCATGTGCTGGTCGCCGTCATCTGGGTGGGAGGGATGTTTTTTGCCTACATCTTCCTGCGGCCCGCCGCACTCACCCTGGAAACAGAACAGCGCGTCGATCTGTGGTTCGAAACCCTCTCGCGGTTCTTTCCATGGATCTGGGGCATCGCCGTCATTGCCCCCCTGTCGGGTTACGCCCTGCTCTTCGCCCTCTTCGACAACCTGGAACAGACCGCACGGTACGTCTGGATCATGCAATGGTGCGGTTGGACCATGATCACCCTCTTTGCCATCACGTTTGTCGCCTTCTACCGCGAAATGGCACACCGGGTAAAAAAACGGCTCATCCCGGAGGCAGGACTCTACCTGAACCGCATCCGTATCATGATATCCATCAATTTGGCACTGGGTATCGGAACCGTGATCACCGCCGCAACCGGACGTTTCTGGTAGGGCGTGTTGGCATTCGGCCCCACCCGTCACCAGGAGGAGAAAAAGCCCCCCCACGTGGCCGATCGCTGCAACTCCATGGCGGCAGCGGTGTGCTCATTCAGATGCGTCATCCGGGTGTCCACCGCCATCTGCCACCACTTTCTCGCCAATCCCCACTCCCTCTTCAGCAAATAGTATTCTCCGAGATGAAAATAGGCATCACAGAGGTGCTCTTGATGGTGGCGATCCGTCTCTCCTTGGGGAATTTTTTTCAGCAACGTCTCTGGAGATATCTGCTCCAAATGAAGGGCAAACAACGGTCCCGGCCAATCCATGGACACAAACCGCCCGGAACGCCGCTGGCATACCTCGTCAGACCACGCCAGAGAGCACCCCTCCGCCAAACCGGATCGTCCATCCAAACCGGCCCGACTCTGAGCCAAATAGAGCCACAGCATAGGATAGGGCGACCGGTTCCGTTTCGGGTTTTGCCGCACAAACGGTCCCAGATCAGCGGCTGCCAAGGCAAATTCGCCCAACAAAAAATAGGTGGTGCCCCGATTGTACAACGCCTTGCCTGATTGGCCCTTGCGCAGTTGAATCGCTGCGGAAAAATCGGCCAAAGCCTCCTCAAACAACCCCAACCGCCCCTGGACAACACCCCGGTTGTTCAATACCATCGCCCGTTCCGTGACAGTCAGATCGGCAAAGGTCAACGCATCTGAAAAATATTGAACAGCCCGTTCCAGATGTCCAGACTCCACATCCTCAAGACCCCTCTGCACACGCAAAGCGGCATTTTTACCCGGTCCGGCATCCGGTATGGGCGGCAATAAATCCAATGCCTTTCTTTCGGGCACCACAGCACAGGCCTGGAACAACAGCCCCAACCCTATCACCCATCCATAGAGCGCGCCACGCCTGCATACCCGCCCCACCGTCTGCAACCAGACAACCGATATCATCGTTCCGGGGTAACCACTCAATGGCGTTACGCCTCTTTCCCTTGCGCGGCAATCTCCTTTTTGACTTGCTCCATATCCAACGCCAAAGATTTCTCCAACACCTCGACCAGGCTCGATTCAGGCAACATGCCGGGCTGGGAAAAAATAATAATCTTTTTCCGGAAAATCATCAGGGTCGGAATGGAACGAATTTGAAAGACACCCGCCAACTCCTGCTGTTCGTCGGTGTCCACTTTGCCAAAGACCACATCGGGATATTTTTCGGAAACTCTTTCATAAATAGGCGCGAAAGATCGACAGGGACCACACCAGGGTGCCCAAAAATCGACGATCACCATATCATGGTCAGCCACAACACGACTAAAATTTTCCTCGGTCAAGGCAATCGTTGCCATCTCATCCTCTCCAAATTATTACAAGATTAAAAGTCACTTAAAACCGTTGAGTTGCCATCGGGCTATACAAGAAAATCGGCAACCACTTCCACAGGTTGACGCACGGGAGAGGCCAATTTTTCACGAATGGAGGCAAAACCCGCTCGCATCCGTCCCACCGCTTCGGTATCCGTCAACAACCGCATGAGATCCTGGGCAAGCAGGTCAGGACGAACCTCTGCTTGAACACGTTCCGTCACCAAACCATATCCAGCCACCAGATTGGCCAGTGAAATGAACGGTACCTGGATCAATCGTCGCCCGATTTCATAAGTCAATCGGTTGACACGATAAACAACCACCATCGGCGTACCCAGCAGAGCCGCCTCCAAGGTCGCCGTTCCCGATGCCACCAACGCCGCATCGGCGGCCCCCAACAACGCATAGGTCTCGCCACGCACAATGACCACACTGGGCATCCCAACGGCCTCCGCAGAGTGTTCCGCTGGCCAAAGAGCCGCCACATCATCCAGAGAGAGGCTGTCGGCCAACGCCAACGCAAAACGCACCCGAGGCAACCTGCGGGCCAGTTCACGACAAGTGGCCAACAGGGGGCCCAACAATTGTTTCAACTCTCCATGGCGACTGCCCGGCAACAACACCACCAGAGACTCTTCAGGGGTCATCCCCAGGGCCTGGCGCACGACATCACGGGGATGCGTCGGCACCGCCAAATGGGTCAGAGGATGCCCCACAAAGGTAACCGGCAGCGAAGTCTGCGCATAAATGGCCGGTTCAAAAGGAAACAAAACCAACAAGTGGTCCAACAGGCGGGCAATCCGCTCCACACGACCCCGTCGCCACGCCCAAACCTGGGGGCTGACATAATGGACAACGGGAATACCCAATCCCTTGGCCCGCTGGGCCAAAAAAAAATTAAAATCCGGCAAATCAATGGTAATCAACAGACGGGGACGTTCCACATCCAGCAAATGGGTCAAATGGGTAAAAACCTGCCACAAGCGGGGAAACTGTTTGACCACCTCCACCAGGCCCACAACGGACAAGTCATTGATATCAAACTGTCCCTGCAAGCCAGCGGCCCGCATCCGCACCCCCCCGACACCCAGGGCGGTCAACCGGGGAAAACGTGCCCGCAACGCCGTCAGCAGCTCCCCCCCCAATAAATCACCGGAGGACTCTCCGGCTACCATCATCACTTTAAGCACGAGAGGATACCAGAGGGGCGGCGGTTCCCGGACGATAAATGGCCTGCCGAATCCGGGTCACCACCTGCAAAGCGCGCCGACCATCCCGTCCGCTCACCACAGGAGGAATACCCCGATGAACCGCCGTGCAGAAGGCGCGAATCTCCGCTTCCAGGGTGTCATAGTCCCGCACAGGCAAGGAAACCTCCTCGATCACAGAAACCTCTGTGCCAGACACCGACACCCTTTCCGCACCCCTGCGCACCATGGAGAGATTTTTTTGAATAAAATCAAGCGTGAAAAAACCATCTGGCTGAAAAATCTGCATCCGCCGCTTGACCTCAGGGGAAACCCGTGAGGCCGTCACGTTGGCCACACAGCCATTTTGAAAACGGAGACGGGCAGTGGCCACATCCACCTGATCAGTGACCACCGACAGCCCCACAGCATCCACATCCACCACTTCCGATTGAAAAAAATAAAGAATCAAGTCAACATCATGAATCATTAAGTCCAGCATCACATCCAGATCCAGAGAACGGGTCTTGAAGGGTGCCAACCGCGAAGCCTCAATAAATCGCGGTGTGTGCAACAGACCGCTGTGCATCAAGGCCTCCACCGTTGGGTGGAACCGCTTGAGTTGCCCGACCTGCAACACCCGGCCCATCCGTTCGGCCAGATCAATCAGGGCATCCGCCTCTTCCAGGGTCGTCGTCATGGGTTTTTCCAGCAACACGTGCAACCCGGCCCGCAAACAGGCATCCGCAACCCCGAAATGGCTCCAGGTGGGGGTTGCGATGGTCACCAGATCCACCTGCGAAAAAATCTCCGTATAGTCCGAATAATACGGAACAGACAACTCCTCGCCGACCCGACGGGCATGCTGAGGAGAGGCATCCACCACCGCCACCAGTTTTACCCAGGGAATCTGCTGGTATTTGAGTGCGTGAATACGACCCAAATAGCCCACACCAATGACCGCCGCCCGCAACGGCATCCCCTCTCCGGTCTCGTCATGTCCATCAAACGGTCTGTCCATGGCCTAACCATCCGCCTTGGTAAAGCCAATGGTGGCC
>CAIWLA010000492.1 GCA_903913345.1 uncultured Magnetococcales bacterium
CAGCGACAAACTTTTCAGCCAACGAGGCATCAAATCCCGTGATGTCCGTGTATATTTTTTGGGAGACAACCACTCTGTTTCTGCGCGCACCATCGACAATGCGGAATGCCAAATTGACCGGGGTGCCCGCATAATTTTTTTCCTCATTGATGTCGGTGAAGGCCACCACCGGCCCGTCCTGAATGCCAATACGGATATTGTAATAAGCGTGTCCCTTGCAGTTGCACCACCCTTTGTGATCGAACAACGGGCAGACAATATGTTCGTGATGGGATTTGAGATCATGAATGAAATGATGAATGACTTCGACCAGATCAAAAATAAAAAACGGCCCCAGATGGACGATAATGGCCAAGCCGTCACCCGTCGCAATCTTTTTTTCAATGGATATTTTCTTGTCGGCAAGAATGTCAACCAACTGCTTCATGGATACATTGAAGGCATCCAGAATCCGCAACTGGCAGGAGGTATCCCGTCTGGAAAATTTTTCAATGTCCACGACGACGATGGTGGTGTTGACAAGCATGGCATTCACCTGACCAGAGAAAATTCGTTGCGGAATGGCGAGGGCTTTGCACCCACCGCCTTTTCCAGGATGGTATCAGAGAGAGAAAAGGGAAGTCAATATCCGGTTTTGTGAAATGCACGGAGCTGGTCGCTCCGCAGGGACTTGATGCGCAGCAGATCGCCGTCCAGGGCCGGGTGGCCGTGCCACCATTGATGATCCGGGGATTGATGCCCCACCCCCAGATGGATATTGGAGAGGTGTTCCGTTGCCATCTGTCGGTAGAGGGCCTGGGCGCGGAGGGTTTGCTCCGCCGGGGGCGGGTCCATTTGATCGATTACCTGGGCCGCCTCGCGTATTTTCATCCGGCCAATCTCCACCATCCGGTCGCCACTGGCAAACCAGGTCTCCACCAACCGGGGTGAGTGGCAATCCCGGCAGGGTGCTGAACGGGCCTCGGATCGGGTTGCAGCATCCGGGGGAGGGGGGGCACCCAGGGGAGCCAGGGGGAAGAGGCCAGCACCCGTATCATGGTTGTTGGCGTGCAGATGGCAATAGCCGCAGGTGGGTGCCCGCAGATGGCCAGAGTGCAACGGTTGCGAAAAATCCCATCGCGCCCCCTCCAGGGTGGCAATCACGCCGTGTTTCGATAGAAAATAGCTATCTTTTTCACGTGCATGGCAGCCGGTACAGGCTTCGTTTCGACGGGCCTGGGCGGCCATTTGGCCCGTGTGTTCCGTGCCGTGACAGGCCGAACAGTCCACTCCGGCGGTCGCGTGGCGGCTGGATTGCCAGGCGGCGACCAGGGCGGGATCCCGCTCCTGGTGGCAGGTGAGACAGGGGTTCGCGCTGGGCGCAACGGTTTCGGGCGGATCGGCCATCCCCAGGCTACTGACCGACAAGAGCCAACCCACCATCCCGATGACGGCCCACCATCGAGGCATGGGGAGGCGGTCGCCGGGGTGAGCGCGCCGCGCCATCAGATGGCCTCCTTGCGGATCTTTTTGATCCACCGGGGCAGGATGAGCACCACCGCCAGCAGCCCCAAGGCCCACAACCCGGCGCGTACCGCATCGGTACTGCCCGTGGCCGCCTCCCGCCCGGCATGGCCCAGCCAGGCATACGCCACGCCGCCGGGGGCCATGCACAACAGGGAGGTCACCATGTAATGGTCAAAACGGATGTGGGTCAGTCCGCAGCCATAATTGAGCAGGTTGAAGGGAAACAGGGGCACCAACCGCACAAAGGCGACAAAGAGCCATCCCTCTGCCTCCACCCCCGCCAGCAGACGGGCGATCATGCCGGATGCGCGCCTTTCCACCCACTCCCTGGCCAGATGGCGGGCGATCAGGAAAGAGACTCCGGCCCCGATGGTGGCCCCCAGCACACTCAACAGACCGCCGAGCCAGGGACCGAAGAGGGCACCCCCCGCCAGGGTCAGGAGGGAACCCGGCAAAAACAGCACCGTCGCCACGGCATAGAGTCCGACAAAGAGCACCATGCCGAGTTCCCCCCACGCGCTGACCTGAGCGGTCAGTTCCGTGAGATCGAGTGCCCGGATGTAGCGAAACGCCAACAGGGCGGCTGTCAGCAACAGAAGGATGGCTGTTCCCCTCTTGATCATGGTTTTTCCTTGTTGCGTTCATGATTTTCCCGATTGAACCGGGTGTATTCCCCCTCCATCCAGAGGGGTTTCAGATCCACAGCTTGCCCTTTTTTGCCCAACAGGCGCAACCGTTCGCCCTCCTCGGCAATGGCCTGGGCCTGGCTGGCCATCCCCTCGTGAGCATGGCGGGAGAGGGCCGTTGCCCCGTGGGCCTGGGCCTTGTAGGCCCCCGGATTGTCAAAATACCACAATTCAAAATAGTGCCGCTCGATGGCTCCGACATGGTAAAAGGCCGAAGCCCCGCCTTCAAAAAAACCGATCCGCTCCCTGGGCCACCAGCGGGCCAGGGGATCCAGGGGGTAGGGGGGGCGTTCCTGGGCGGTCGGACGCAACAATCCTTCACTCCGCAATTCCTTGAGCAACCGCTCCACGCCGTACAGTACCTTCCAGGCCTCTTTGCGTTCGTTATCCAACCCGCTCAATTGGGCCGCCGACCAATCGGGGGGATGGCAATCGGCGCAGATCTCGATCCACCGTTTGCGCTTGATCTGGTTTTCGGCGGTGCGTGGGTTGATCTCGCGGATGCCAAAGCCCCAGATTGACTTGTCCGCCACCTGATGGATGCCGTTGCGCAGGTGGCAATAGGCGCAGGAGGGGATGGGATATTGGCCCTTGCCGAGCGGTCGGGTCCAATCCATGCCCGCCCCCTCTTTTTGATACCGTTGCCCGTGGGCGGAGGCCAGATAGGTCGCTTCATCCGGGTGGGGTGGACCATCGTGACAGGGCAGACAGGCTTCGGGGCGTCTGGCCTCTGCCGGATCAAAACGGTGACGGGTGTGGCAGGAGTCGCATTTGGTCGCCACGGAGTGACATTGCAGACAGGAGAGGGTCTCCGCCGGGGGTTTGTCGGCAAAGTGTCTGGCATCCACCGCCCGCTCCATGGCCAGGGCATGGCTGGGAAAGCCCCATTTTTTTTCCTCTTCCATTTGAGCCAGGGGTTTGGGATGGCAACCCCCGCAGGTTTGGGGGGTGGGAAAGGTCAGTTTTTGGTGATCGTTGCCATGACAGGCCGGGCAGAGGACCGGTTTTTCGAGTTTGGCATGACGACTGGCTTGCCAATCCTGGACGATGCCAGGGGTGATGCTGGCATGACAGGTCAGGCAATCGTCACCGGTGAAGATCCCGGCCATCCGCCCGGTTTCGGGACGATGGTAGGTGGCCGGATCCCAATATTCGTGCATGGGGTCGGGCCGCCACTGGTCGGCATACTCGCCGCTGCCGGGGGCATCCACCGCCAGTCCGCTCCAACCGGGCAGTGTCCAGAGCAGCAGCAGGGCTACCAGAGGGACAAGGGTAATCCGCATAAGGCCCCCAACCGGGAAGAGAGTTCGCCCAGGGTGCCCACCTGGGTCGCATAATACCGGGCTGCGGCCAGGATGGCCATCAACAGCAGAAAAAATCCGGAGGCCCGCCAACGGATGGCGGGTCGGCTCCAGTCCGCCAGTCGGCGCAGAAACGTCCGGTCCTGGCGCAGGGCGGGCCAAAACCAGGAACGGGCATCGCGAAAGGCCAGGCTGCCGGTGGGACATTCCGTGACGCACCGACCGCAGCCCATGCACTCGGTGGTCTCCACCCGCCCCCCATGGGCCACTCCCATCTCCCAGACCGGGATGGCCATGTCGCACACCTTGGTGCAGCGGCCACATCGGGTGCAGGTATCGGCCCGATGGTCGATGCGGAACGGGCCTATGCGGTTGAGCAGGCCGAAGGCGGCTCCATAGGGACAAAGAAAGCGACAATAGCCCCGATTGCCTATCCACGGGGAGAGCAACAGGCTGATAAAATAGGTCAGCCCCACGCTGAGGGCGAAGGCCCCCAGCACCCCCGTCGTGACCGTATTGGCCGGGCGGGTCATGGCCCACATGCCGACCAGATAAAAGGCCAGCCAGAACCATTTGAGATGCC
>CAIWLA010000493.1 GCA_903913345.1 uncultured Magnetococcales bacterium
CCGCAGTGACGGTGTATACCTTCCCATTGACTTCATCGCAGGTAAGAAGGAGAGCCGCACCGGTAATGGGGCTCGTTCCAACATCCCCAGTAACGGAGGACCGAAAAACGTCGGTGATTCCAGACTTGCTCAGAATCGCGAAAGTTCCAGCCCTGCCCAGGTTTACTGGTGCCTGACCTCCGCCGGCGACAGCACTGGCAATCACACCCACAGAACCAGCCAACAGGGATGCCAATATTAACATTTTGGAATATTTTTTGCTGCTTGTCATGACGTGTTCCTCCATAAAGCCGGATTCCTCCGTTAAAGGCGGAGGTTTACCGAATTGAATGAGTAGAAACCTAAATGGCTTACCACTTTCATAAAGTATAGAGCAACTATCGAGCCAGATGAGAATCGTGAACACTGCAAGAGTAAGTGCTTAATTTGAATGGGTAATAGTGATGATAAAATTTTGCCAAACAACTCGGTTGATTTATTCGTTTGTTTCAAACCACCCATTTTATATTGTATTGAACAGAATAGTTTCAAACCAATTTTGAAACATCGGGGTGGTCATGAACTGGGTTCTTCGCTGTTTCACGTGGGTAGGGTGGACGTCTTGCTTCGCCATGCACTGCGGGAAAGGGCACGGCTCCAGGGGGGATGAAAACGGCCTGGGGGGCGGTTGACCGCCCCCCAGGAGAGTGAAACTAACTGGCCAACGCCAACCACTCTTCCTCTTCGGCATTGGCACTCTGCTCTTCCATGGCGGACCCTTCGTCCACCGTTTCGCTGCCCGGTTCCAACGAAACCGGCAGATCACCCAACAAATCATCCCAGCCACCCGTCTCGGAAAACGCGGCATGGTCCGCAACGGTCTCTGTCTGCGCCGGATCTTCCTCTGCAAGTCCCTCTGTCACGGAGCCAGTGGCACCTTCCTGGCCCTCATGGGGGAGGTGGGATTCCAGGGCCAATACCTCCTGCTGGCGCACCGTCTGCATGGCCTGCCCATACCAGCTCTGGAGCGTCTCCGTCAGTGAGACCATTCTCTCGATGTTGCCGGAGAGGGGGCGTTCCTTGTCGGCCTGCATCGTCGCCCGCAGATCCGTCATGAACCCTTCCATGTTTTGGAGCAGATCGCTTCCCAGGTTGGCTCCATGATCACACAGGAGCTGGCTGGAACATTCCAACAGGGCCTCCGCCTTGTTGCTGATGGCCAGCGAGGCCTGGGTGCGCGCCTCTTCCTGGGCCTGGACCTCGGCCTCCTCCGTCAACCGCTGGACCTCATCCTCTGCCAATCCGCCCGCAATCTTGACCCGCAGGGATTGTTTCAGACCGCTCTCCTGATCCCGCGCCGCCACCTGGACCATGCCATCCACATCCACGGAAAAGGTCACCTCAATGCGGGGTGTGCCACGCAACGCCAGGGGCAGACCTTCCAACTCAAATTCCCCCAGAAACGTGTTGTTTTCAAACAACGCATCCTCGCCCTGGGCCACCATCACCGTCACCCGCGTCTGCCAGTTTTGCACGGTCGTAAAGGTTTTGGCCATCTGGCAGGGGATCGGCTCGTTTTTCTGGATCAACGGGGAAAAACCGCCCCCCTTGGTCCGAATGCCCAGGGAGAAGGGGGTGACATCCAGCAACAAAATATGGTCCAACGCCCCGCTCAACACCCCCCCCTGCACCGCCGCACCCATGGCCACCACCTCGTCCGGGTTGACGCCCCGGTGCGGCTCCCGGCCAAAGAGTCTGGCAACGGTCTCTTGCACCTTGGGCATCCGGGTCATCCCTCCCACCAGGATCACCTCATCCACGGCCGATGCCGGAATCCCCGCATCCTGCAAAGCCGTTTGACACGGCCCCACCGTCCGCTGAATCAGGTCATCCACCAATGTTTCCAACCGGGATCGGCTGAAATTTTGGCTCAAATGGCGGGGGCCTTCCTCATCCGCATGGATGAAAGGGAGATTGATGTCGGTCTGCTGTACCCCGGACAGCTCGATCCGGGCCTGCTCGGCCGCTTCGCGAATACGCTGCATGGCCAGACGGTTTTGCCGCAGATCGATCCCCTGTTCCCGTTCGAAGGTCTCGACAATGTCATTCATGACACACTGATCAAAATCCACCCCGCCCAGATAGGTGTCGCCATTGGTGGCCTTGACGTGAAAGACGCCGTTGTTGATCTCCAGAATGGAAATATCAAACGTCCCGCCACCCAGGTCATACACGGCAATCACCTGGCCATCCGCCTTGTCCAGACCATAGGCCAGGGCCGCCGCCGTCGGTTCGTTGACAATGCGCAACACCTCCAGACCGGCAATCCGTCCCGCATCCCGGGTCGCCTGTCGCTGGGCATCATTGAAATAGGCGGGCACGGTGATCACTGCCTGGGTCACCTCCTCTCCCAGAAAGGCCTCCGCCGTCTGTTTCATCTTTTGCAGCACAATGGCCGAGATCTCCGATGGACTCATCTGCCGGCCACCCACCTCGGCCCAGGCATCCCCGTTCTCCCCCTCCACCACCCCGAACGCAACCCGTCCCTGAAAGTCCTGGGCTGACGGGTCACCATAACGACGCCCCATAAGCCGCTTGATGGCCAGCAGGGTGTTTTCGGGATTGGTCACCATCTGCCGTTTGGCCGCCTGCCCCACCAGTCGGCTGCCCTTGGCGGTAAAGGCCACCATGGAGGGCGTCGTCCGGTTTCCCTCACTGTTTTCAAGGACACGCGGCTGACTACCGTCGAGAATGGCGACACAGGTATTGGTTGTTCCAAGGTCTATTCCAATTATATTACTCATTATTTTTTCCTCCAAGATATGTTCTGTCGAATAAAAAAACAATTCTGTCTGTCTGTCGCCTCCCACCGCAGGCGTTAACGAACGCCGTTAAGGTAAGCAATGAGTGTGCCAACTCTCTTTAACGGGAAAATGGCGGGCAATGAAATGGCGATTGATTTGTTTTTATTGCGGAAAAAAGGAGGGTCATGCCGTGTTGGATGGGCTGTGACAAGGCGATTTGGCGAGATTTTGACTGTGGCAGTCAAACAATCCCCCTTTCACCGAAGAGTGGACCGGCTATCCACTCTTCGGATTTGGGTGTTGGTGTGGCAGGGGACGGGGCACTGCCCGCACGGACCACGGGCAATCCGGTGTGTCCGATGCTGAGACTGGACGGGGTTGGGCAAGATATCATTGCCCGGTGCAATCCCGATCCACCCGCCCGCGTCAGAACGATTTGGAGAGGCTCAGGGCCAAACGGTCATCGGCATGTGACGACGAATTCAGCTCCCGGCCATTGTTGTCCACGCCGATATAATTGAGTTCCAGCCCCAATCCGGCCGAAAATTCAGCCGCCGCTCCGATGCTGTAGTCATTGAAACCGCTGATCCCCTTCTTGGGTCCGAGGCGATCGGTGGTTTTGACATAGTCGCCAAAGGCGCGACCGAAGTGCCCCTTCAGGGTGGTCTTGAAGGGCAATATATGGGCAATTTCGTAGGAGACCTGGGTGTCCAGATAGGAGGCGGAGTGGTCCTGTCCGCCCAACGCATTGCCCATATACGCATCTGAATAGTAATATTTCGCCTTCAGGCTGGTATCCATGAGCTTGTAGCCTGTCCCCAGATAATATTCCCGGTAGTCATAATGGACGCCCGCAGGTGCCTTGGGATAGACATATTGGATCAGGCCAAAATCGATGCTCGTGCCGTTTTTCCACTCCCTGGTGTACCCTCCAGACAAGTCCAGTTCCAGGGAAGAGCCATCGCCATCGTTCAAATCCACGTTGGTCCCGAACAGACCAAAATACAACCCGGCGTCATGGTTCAGGTTGAGCGTACCCTGCATGGCGGGACCATGATCGCTGCCCGACAGTCCACGCGAGATATAGTCATTGACCAGGGCGAGGTTGCCGCTCAACGCAAAGCCAGCCAACTTGTTGTTGGTTTCCTGGCCCGCTTCCTCCGCCATCAGTGCCGTGGAAAAGAGGGGAAAAAGCCCCAATGCACACACAGCCAGTCTCTTTTTCATTGTCGTCCCTTTACTGTTTCAGAATGACCCGTCATTGCCCGCATGGTGATCGAATTCTCCATGGAAAACCGCCGATCCTGACATGCAAACTTACCTCGGATGATAACCTGGATGGCAGACAAGCTCAACAGCTCATTTGACTGGCCACCACGCACCATCGCCTGTCGGTGCATCCTGCCTGACAACCCCTTGTCCATTTTGACACGTCGGAAATTTTAGCGGTGAGGGTTCCGCCTTGCTTCAGGTCACGGAGACCGTTACACTCTTTGCGAGCGGTTTTTTTGATCGATTTTTTGGAGTGATTTCAAATGGATGTTTTTCTGTGGGAAGGGGTTTCCAAAACGGGCGGAAAGCGGACCGGGCAGATGGAGGGGGAAAATCTGGGCCATGTCCTGGCCCAGTTGCGGCGTCAGGGGCTGAAAGAGGTCAAGGCACGGAAAAAGCCCAAAAAGAGCACTCTGTTCGGAAGCAAAAAAGTGACCGAAATGGAGATTGTGGTCTTTACCAGACAATTGGCCACCATGGTGGGTTCCGGTCTGCCCCTGGTCTCCTGCTTTGATTTGGCCTCCAAGAGCGCGGACAATCCGACCGTGCGGGAGGTGACGCAACGGGTCAAACAGGAGATTGAAGCGGGCAGTGCCCTGACGGATGCCCTGCTCAAGGAGCCTAAAATGTTTGATGAATTGTTTGTCAATCTGGTGCGGGCGGGGGAACAGTCGGGCATTCTGGATACGGTCCTGAATCGTCTGGCCATCTACAAGGAGAAGGCGGCGGCCTTGCGCGCCAAGGTCAAATCGGCCATGACCTATCCCATCGCGGTACTGGTCATTGCCTTTGTCATTACGGGCATCTTGATGGTTTTTGTGGTCCCGGCCTTTGCGGATCTGTTTGCCGGTTTTGGTGCCCAACTGCCGATGCCCACACGGGTTATCATTGCCCTCTCCCGCTGGACCCAGTCCAACTGGTGGCTGGTGATTCTGGTGATTGGTGCGGCCAAATATGCCTTTGACAGGGCCTACCGGCAGAGCGAATCCTTTCACTTCCAGATGGACCGGCTCTCTTTGCGACTGCCGGTATTCGGCATGATATTGCGCAAGTCGGGGGTGGCCCGTTTTGCACGCACCTTCAGCACCATGGTGGCGGCGGGTACGCCCATTCTGGAGAGTCTGGAAAATGTGGCCAAAACATCGGGCAATCGGGTAATGCAACAGGCCATCATGAACGCCCGCACCTCCATCTCCGAAGGGCGCACCCTGACGGAACCCCTGGAGGCCTCCGGACTCTTCCCCCCCATGGTGACGCAAATGATTCATATCGGCGAGTCCACCGGCAATCTGGAGCTGATGTTGCAAAAAATAGCCGATTTTTACGAAGAGGAGGTGGACCGGGCGGTGGACAGCCTCACCGCACTGTTGGAACCGATCATTCTGGTCTTTCTGGGCACCCTGATCGGTGGGCTGGTGGTGGCCATGTATCTGCCTATTTTTCAAATGGGTAGTGTGATTGGCTGATCGGCGGTATCCATCCAGGCCATCATAAATAATCGACCATCGAAAATATATGCTTGACCGTTTATATGGATACCCATATACTTCAACAAAAGAGAGGATGCTGCGGATGATGACACCGGATACCCTGTTGAAATCCCTGGTCGATGAAACCCGTCGGCGGTGTGTGGTGCTGCTGACGCGGGAGGCGGAGTTGTGCGTCTGCGAACTGGTCGCTGCCCTGGGGGAGGTACAGCCGAAGGTTTCCAGGCATTTGGCCATCCTGCGCAAGGACAAACTCTTGCAGGAACGCCGGGCAGCGCAGTGGGTATTCTATCGGCTTCATCCCGATTTGCCCGACTGGGCGGTGACCGTCATCCAGGCCACGGTGCGGGGGGCCATGGATGCCCATCGGGACGATTGGGACCGCTTGCAGGCCATGTCGGACCGCCCCGGTCGTTGCGCAATAAAATGTGTCGCTGTTGTTGAGCCACCGATTCCACCTTTGACAGGATAATCTTGGATGATCAATCGTCACGCTGTATGGGCAGAAACCGTTGGTACCGCCTTCCTGCTGGTGGTAGTGGTCGGGTCGGGCATCATGGGAGAACAGCTTGCCCAGGGCAATGTGGCCATTGCCCTGTTGGCCAACTCCCTGGCGACCGGGTGTGGTTTGTATTTTTTGATCACCTTGCTGGGACCGATATCCGGTGCCCACTTCAACCCTGTGGTCTCTCTGCGTGCCTTTCTGTTGCAGGATCTGACGGCGGCCATGCTGTCGGCCTATGTGGCTGCTCAGGTCGTGGGTGGGGTGCTGGGGGTATGGATTGCCCACTTGATGTTTGATCTGCCTATCCTGCAAACCAGTGCCAAGTTGCGCACCGGCGTCGGTCACTGGAGCGGAGAGGTGGTGGCCACCCTGGGGCTTATCCTCACCATTGGCCTGGGGGAACGGTTCAAGCGGAACGAAATTCCCCTGTTGGTGGCCTCCTACATCACCGCTGCCTATTGGTTTACCTCCTCGACCTCCTTTGCCAATCCGGCTGTCACCGTGGCCCGTTCCCTGTCGGATACCTTTGCGGGGATCGCGCCGGTCTCGGTGTGGGGGTTTGTGGTGGCCCAGACGGTTGGGTTGGCCCTGGGCATGGGTCTGTTGCGGCTGTTGCGTCCCTGTGCGTCGGCTGGCAAGAGTCACTGATATTCCACATCGGGGGGGCACTCTGGTGCCCGCCATCATTCACCGTATTCATCCATCCCCAAGGCGAGATCGACAATGAAGACATCCCATATTCTTTTTCTGTGTACCGGCAATTCATGTCGTTCCGTGCTGGCGGAGGCGGTATTCAACCATCTGGCTCCCGAATGGTTGCGGGCCATGAGTGCGGGCAGCCATCCCACCGGGGCCGTACACCCCCGTTCCCTGGCCCTGTTGCAGCGGGAGGGAATCGCCACGGACGGACTGCACAGCAAGTCATGGGATAATCTGCCCGCCACGCCGGAGGTGGTGATCACCGTCTGTTCCGGTGCGGCGGGGGAGGTCTGTCCCGCCTATCTGGGGCCGGTCATGCGTGCCCATTGGGGAGTGGACGATCCCGCCAAGGCCACGGGCAGCGAAGAGCAGATCCAGGCCTCCTTTGATACCGCCTATCGTATTCTGCGGGATCGTATCGAACAGTTTCTGGCCCTTCCCCTGGAAGCGTTGTGGGGTGATCCCCCGGCCTTGCGGGCTGAACTGTTGCGCATTGCCGAGTCCGCTGCAGCAACGGCATGCCGCGCCCATGTGGTCGCCAAGGGATCGTTTTCTCATCCCAGCCACGCCTCCTGAAACCCATGCACTGCGGGAGGATATGATGGCCTGTTAAATACTAAAGTCAACATATAAAACCCCATTGTGATCGTGTCAGGAATCCGTTCAACCAACCTGTGAGGTATTTATCATCATGAATACGATTGAAATTTTTGATCCGGCCCTCTGTTGCAGTTCGGGTGTTTGCGGTACCGAGGTGGATCAGTCTCTGGTCACCTTTGCCGCCGATGTGGAGTGGGTCAAATCCGCTGGCGGGCAGATCCGTCGTTACAATCTGGCCCAGGAGCCGTTGGCCTTTGCCAACAATGGGGTGGTCAAATCCTGGCTCACCCGTTCCGGGCAGGAGTCTCTGCCGCTGATTCTGATGGATGGGGAGATCGCCTTGGCCGGTCGTTATCCCAGTCGGGCCGAATTGTCCCGCTGGACCGGCATTCCCCTCCCGGCGGTCAAAAAGTGTTGTCCTGGCTCCTCCTGCTGAGGGCTGCTCGATCTCTCCCCTTCCCTGACAGGAGTTGTGTATGCGTTTCTTGAACGATTGTCCCCTTTTTCTCTTTTTTACCGGCAAGGGTGGTGTGGGCAAGACCTCGCTGGCCTGTGCGACCGCTGTGTGGTTGGCGGATCATGGCCAGCGGGTGTTGCTGGTCAGTACGGATCCGGCCTCCAATGTGGGGCAGGTGTTTGGTCAGACCATTGGCGGCCACATTACCCCCATTCTGGACGGATTGCAGGCCCTGGAGATAGATCCCCTCGTTGCGGCGCAGGTGTACCGGGAGCGGGTGGTGGGACCGGTGCGAGGGGTATTGCCCGATGCGGTGGTCAGGGGGATCGAAGAGCAATTGTCCGGGGCATGCACCACGGAGATTGCCGCCTTTGACGAGTTTACCGATCTGCTGACGGACGATGAACTGCCCAAACGGTTCGACCATATTCTGTTCGATACGGCACCCACTGGGCATACCATTCGTCTGTTGCAATTGCCCGGTGCCTGGAGTGGTTTTCTCGATGCCAATCCCGATGGTGCCTCCTGTCTGGGACCATTGGCCGGATTGGAAAAACAGCGGCATCGCTATCGGGCCGCGCTGGAGGTGTTGGGCGATGAACGGCGCAGTCGCATGGTGCTGGTCACCCGCCCGCAGAATGCCGCTCTGGGCGAGGTGACCCGCACCGCCCAGGAGTTGCAGGCCATCGGTATTCAGACCCGCTTTCTGGTCATCAATGGGTGCATGCCGGTCGGGCAGGAGGGGGATCCTCTGGCACGGGCGATACGCCAGCGGGAGCAGGAGGCCCTGGCAACGGCCACTTTGTCGATGGCGGAAAGGGATCAATTGCCCTTGCGTCCTTTCAACCTGGTGGGGATACCCGCCTTGCGTGCCTTTTTTCCCGGCGGAGAGGGGGAAGGGCCAGCGGATTCGGCTTTGGAACCGGAGGAGGGCATTGCCTTTCCGGTCATGGCCTCTCTCATGGAGCCACTGGCCGCACCCGGACGGGGGTTGATCCTGTTGATGGGCAAGGGGGGGGTGGGCAAGACCACCCTGGCGGTGGCCATTGCGGTGGCATTGTCCCGGAGTGGTCATGCCGTGCATCTGTCCACCTCTGATCCGGCTTCGCACCTGGAACAGACCCTGGGGCAGTATGGAGGCCAAATGACGATGAGCCGCATTGATCCACGGGTGGAGACCGAACGGTATCGGCAGGAAATCTTGACTGGCAAGGGGGCCTCTCTGGATGCCCAGGGGCGGGCCATGCTGGAGGAGGATCTCCGTTCCCCCTGTACCGAGGAGATTGCGGTCTTTCAGGCCTTTTCCAAACTGGTTGATCTGGCCTCGACCCAGTTTGTGGTGATGGACACCGCCCCCACGGGGCACACCCTGTTGTTGCTGGATGCCACCGGGGCCTATCATCGGGAGGTGGAACGGCATCAATCCCAGGCGGAAGAGGGGGTCACCACGCCGATGATGCGGTTGCGGGATCCGGACTGGACGCGGGTCTTGGTGGTCACGTTGCCGGAGACCACGCCCGTCCTGGAGGCCGTTGCCTTGCAGGAGGAGTTGCGGCGGGCGGGTATTCATCCCTGGGCCTGGTTGGTCAATCAAAGTCTGGCGGTCTCTGCTCCGACCTCTCCCCTCTTGCAGCAGCGCGCCCGGCGGGAACTGCCCCAGTTGGAGCTTATCCGGGACCGTTATGCCACCCGCATGGCCGTGTTGCCTCTGCTGCCCGGCGAACCGGTCGGCCAGTTGTTGTTGCAGGAATTGGTGACGGCGCGGTGAGGTCGGGCGTGGCCTGGGCATCGTCTCGGCCATCGCTGGGGAGGTGGGGAGCCAAAATACAGTTGCCCCGTTCAATCGGTACGTCCACTCCCCATCTCAGAAAAGGGCGCGCTCTTGATCACCTCGCTGTAGGAGACCACGCGCCCCCCCTGTTGATGCGCAAAGAGTTCGGCCTCGGACTGTTTTCCGAAGGGCACCACCTCCATCTCCCCCATGCCACTGTTCCGGTGCGATCCCATCACAAACAGGGCCG
>CAIWLA010000494.1 GCA_903913345.1 uncultured Magnetococcales bacterium
AAAAAGAAGGGTGTGTGTGGGTGTTGGGGGCGGTTCAAGCCGGGTATACCTTATTGGCCCGCACTCAACTCACGGGAACGAATCCAGGCCGCCCGCACGGCGGCCATGAATGCACCCCGTACCCCTGCGGTCTCCAACTGCGCCAAAGCGGCGATGGTGGTTCCGCCCGGCGAAGTGACCTGATTTTTCAACACCGCCGGATGTTGCCCGGTCTCGTCAATCAAACGGGCCGAACCGATCAACGTCTTGACCGCCAATCGATCCGCCAGCGCACGGGGCAGACCACAGGCAACCCCCCCATCGGACAGGGCCTCCGCCACCAAAAAGAGATAGGCGGGTCCAGAACCGGAGAGGGCCGTGATCCCATCCAGCCAGCTTTCATCCTCCACCTCCACCACATCACCCGTGACCGCCATGATCTGCCGAGCCAGATGACGTTGTTCCAGAGAGAGAGTTGGCATGGGGAGCAGGGCGGAAATACCGGCACCAATCAGCGCGGGGGTGTTGGGCATGACCCGTATCACCGGCTGGTTGGGGGGCAAGGCCCGTTGCAGTTGCGCCAGGGAGACGCCCGCCGCAATCGAGAGAATGAGTGTATCCGGGGCCAGTACCGGGGCAATGGTGTGCAACACCCCATCCACCTTGCCCGGCTTGACCGCAATGACCACCGCCTGGGCATTGGGCACCACCGCCTGATTCTCCGCCATGATGGTGACCGGATAGCGGTGTGTCAAGGTCTCGCGCCGTTGCGGGTCCGGTTCGGAGACCCGGATGCGGGCCGGGGCACAGCCGGCGGTCAGCAGTCCCTGAATCATGGCGGCCGCCATGTTGCCGCCGCCAATAAAGGCAATGGTGGTATCGTGTAGCATGAGTGCTCCTTTCTGGAAAAACAGGGGCAAGGGCCATTGCCGGGCGAATCAAACCCCTAAAATCGATTGACCGGATCGGGATGATACCCGCCAGCCGTCATCTTGCGTCGGGCCGCTTCCGCTGCGGCCCCCGTATTGAATGGACCCACCCATACCCGAATATGGGTGATCTGGTTGATATCCACCGTCTCCACATAAACCGGCAGATTCAGGTCGGTTACCTTGGCCAACGCCTTGTCGGCATTGGCCGATTCGCGGAAAGACTCCACCTTGAAAGCAAATTTGCCTTTGACATGGGGGGTGTTCACCCGTTTGCCGTCCGGTCCGAGGTCGGCCTCCAGGGCGGCATCCACAATCACCGCCGACAGGGCATCCCGTACTTCCGCCGAGGCCGGTTCCTCGGTGGTCTGCGCGACGGAATCCGGTTCCGGGGGAACGGCGTCCGCCTCTGGAGGGGCGTGGGGTGCCGGATGGAGCGGGTTCCGGCGCATGGCCTGCTCAACATCCTTCCTGGACAGCAACCCCTGGCCCATCAACGGATTGCCCTGCGCCACGGACGGAGAGGCCGATTCATGACGTTTGACCAATTGAAAAAAGGTGTTGAAATCGGCCTCGGCCTGCTCATGCCGGTTTTGTTCGGCCTGCAATTGGCATCGATAGTAATAACTGCCGGGATGGTCGGGATTGATCCGTATGGCGGCATCCAGATCCGCCCTGGCCGCTTCGAATTGGTTGAGTCTGGTTCTGGCCGCCCCCCGACTTTTCAGCGCGAGATAATCTTTTGGATCCAGGGCAATGGCCACATTCAGATCCGCCAGAGCCAGGGCCGGTTGTTCAATCGTCAAATAGGTCATTCCCCGCAGACGGTAAGAGGAGGCATGGTCCGCTTGCAGTGTCACCGCCCGACTGCAATCGCTGATGGCCTTTTGCGCCCGATTTTCCTGGCGCGGATTGGGGCTGCCGAGCTGTTGCTGATAGTAGGCGGCACAGCGTCCAGAGAAGGCCTCAACCCGTTGCGTCGGGGTAGAGGTCGTTCTGTCCAATATCCGGCTGAAGGTGGCAATCGCGGTCGGAAAATCTTGTTTTTGCAATGCTTTTGCACCACCTTCCAGACTGTTCTGGCCTCCGGCATGGACGGGCAGACAAAACAACATCACGCCGATTGTCCACCATAACCGCTGATGATTCATCTGAATGTGCTCCCTTTTTTTCATGGCTTTATCCCATCGTGTCCGCTACCGCTCCCCAAAAAGGGCACTGCCCACGCGCACCCAGGTGGCTCCTTCCTCGATCGCCACTTCAAAGTCATGGCTCATACCCATGGACAACTCGGCCATGGAGACGTTGGGAATGGCCAGTGTCTCTATCTCGCGCGCCAGCGTGGCCAACGCCCGAAAGTAGGGTCGTGCCGCCTCGCCGGTGGCGGTTTGGGGGGGGATGGCCATCAAGCCGCGCAGGGCTATACTGGGCAAGGTGGCCATGGAACGGGCCAGATCGACGGCCTCTTCTGCGGCAACCCCATGTTTTTGCGGCTCATTGCCTATATTGACCTGGATCAGGACAGGCAGGGAGTGCCCGGCGGGGACACCCACCGCCAACGCGCGAGCCAGGGGCAGAGAATCCACACTGTGAATCATCTGGAAAAGACCCGCCGCCAGTCTGGCCTTGTTGCGTTGCACAGGGCCGATCAGATGCCATTGCACGGTGTTCTCCAACGCGGTGATCTTGTCCCGTGCCTCCATGACCCGGTTTTCACCGAAAAAAAGCTGCCCGGCGGCCACGGCGGACTGCACGGCAGAGAGAGGCTGGGTCTTGGAGACCGCCAACAGTCGCACCCGCTGCGGATCCCGACCACTCCGGCGACAGGCCGCCTCCATCCGAAGCTGAATCGCGGCGATATTCTGGGCAATGGCAGCCAAAAGAGGCACATTCATGGCATCCGGGTTTCCACTCTCTCAATGAAACCGACCGACCAGTGATGGCAATCACCTCTGGCAGCGGCATGGCTGAACTAAGCAATTTTCATACCGAATATTCAATTTCGCTGCATTCGGTCGGTCTGTTTTTCCAACCCGGATCGATTTGTGCCCTTGTCTGCCCCCATCCGTTTACCCATGCCGCCCATCTGTGTTAAACAGATTGGGCATTGATTATCGTTTCGGCCAAAACAGGTGCTCTACCTCCGGCCCCCCCATCGGGATTGAAAGAGGGGAGAGGAGAGAGGGGAAGAGCGAAACGAGGATGCACGGAATGCCCTTTTCCCGGTCTGTGACCGCCATTTTTCTGGATTGCCACTCATGAATGAAACACTCGACGCCCTTTGTGTGACCACCCTGCGCCTGCTGGCGGTCGATGCCGTGGAACAGGCCGATTCCGGGCATCCGGGTATGCCCCTGGGGTCGGCTCCCATGGCCTATGTGCTGTGGCATCGCATCATGCGTCACAACCCGACCCATCCCCAGTGGCCGGACCGGGACCGCTTCATTCTGTCGGCTGGCCACGGTTCCGCCCTGTTGTACGGATTGCTCCATTTGAGCGGCTATGACTTGTCGCTGGAGGAGATCAAACAGTTTCGCCAGTGGGGCAGTCGCACCCCCGGCCATCCAGAATATGGGGTGACACCCGGTGTGGAGGCCACCACCGGCCCTCTGGGACAGGGGTTTGCCATGGGGGTTGGCATGGCCATGGCCGAACGGCGTCTGGCCGAACAGTTCAACCCCGCCGGTTTTGCCCCCCTGATCAACCATTACACCTATGCCATCGTCTCGGATGGGGATCTGATGGAGGGGATCTCCTCGGAGGCCGCTTCGTTGGCGGGACACCTGGGGCTGGGCAAATTGATCTATCTCTACGATGACAACCGCATCAGCATTGAGGGATCCACGGACCTGACCTTCACCGAGGATGTCGCGGCCCGTTTTGCCGCCTATCGCTGGCAGGTCATCCGGGTGGCTGACGGCGAAAACCTGGATGAGATTGAAGCGGCCCTGCGCCAGGCCCAGGCAGAGAGCCAACGTCCCTCCTTGATTCTGGTCCACACCCACATCGGCTTTGGTTCACCACGGGCAGACAGCGCGTCGGCCCATGGCTCACCGCTTGGGCGGGAGGCCATGGCTGCCACCCGCCGGTTTTTTCAATGGCCGGACAGCCCGTTTCATGTGCCCCAGGCGGCACAGGACCATTTCCGTACCCTGGTGGCCCGTGGTCAGGCCGAGGAGGCGGCGTGGTCAACCCGACTGGCCACCCTGCGGGACCATTTTCCAGAGGAGATGGACCGTTTTCAGACCCAAATGGCCGGACTCCTTCCGGCTGGGTGGGACCAGGCACTGGCCGCACTGAACCGGGATGGACAGGCCAAAGCCACGCGGGTGGCCTCCGGGCAGGTGCTGAATGCCCTCGCGCCCCATCTGCCCGCCCTGGTGGGAGGGTCCGCCGATTTGGCCCCCTCCAACAATACCTGGTTGCGGGGAGACGAGTCGCGCAATATCCATTTCGGGGTACGGGAACATGCCATGGCCGCCCTCTGCAACGGAATGGCCCTGCACACCGGATTGATCCCTTTTTGTGGCACCTTCCTGGTCTTTTCCGATTACATGCGCGGTGCCATCCGCCTCTCGGCCCTGATGGGCGTGCATACCGTCTATGTTTTGACGCATGACAGTATTGCGGTGGGAGAGGATGGGCCAACCCATCAACCCGTGGAACATCTGGCGGCCCTGCGGGCCATTCCCCATCTGGTGGTCTTGCGTCCCGCCGATGCCTTCGAGACCGTTGCCGCCTGGCGTCTGGCCATTGTGTCAAAACGTCCGGTCGCGCTCATCCTCTCCCGTCAAAACCTGCCCCTGTTGCCGGAA
This sequence comes from uncultured Magnetococcales bacterium, assembly GCA_903913345.1. Classification (GTDB taxonomy): domain Bacteria; phylum Pseudomonadota; class Magnetococcia; order Magnetococcales; family Magnetaquicoccaceae; genus Magnetaquicoccus. The sequence continues at coordinate 4,724 of CAIWLA010000494.1, forward strand.
GCCGCCGCGCTGGCCGGCGTGGATCGAGGAGCCTACATCGTCGCCGATTGTGAGGGAGATCCCCAATTGACCCTTCTGGCCAGTGGTTCCGAGGTCCATCTGGTGTTGGCCGCCCGCCTGGCCCTGGCAGAACGGTATACAGCCAGCGGCCAGGCCGTGCCACGGGTGCGGGTGGTCTCCATCCCCTCCTGGGAGCTGTTTTCCGAACAGACCGAGGCGTACCAGGAACAGATCCTCTCGCCCCGTGGTCAACGCCGATTGGCGGTGGAGGCCGGTTCCGCCATGGGCTGGCATCGTTGGGTAGGGGATCACGGGGCCATCGTGGCATTGGACCACTTTGGTGCCTCTGCTCCGGGAAAACAGGTGTTGGAATCCTGCGGCTTTTCGGTGGACAATATTGTCCATACCGCCATGAAATTATTGAACACCTGAATAAAGAGCAAAAAAAAAGCGAGACGGAAAATCGTCTCGCTTTTTTTTCTCAACCCACCGACCCAATCGGCCAGTGGCTGGCACCTTTTACTGCACGGCAGCGGCCGGCTTTTGCTTCTTGGCTTTTTTCGCCTTTTTCGCTTTCTTGGTGTGCTTCTTGACGGTGCTGCCCTGGGTCTGCATCCCGCTTGCATCCGTGGCGGCTTGGACAGGCGTGGCTACCCAAAGACTCATGGCAACCAACAGGGCGATTACGCCAGACATACGTTTGAAATTCTGCATTTTACTCTTTCCTTGATCCGTGTTCCATAAACTGTTAAACGAGGTTGTCCTTGCTTTGAACCGACTTTTTTAGAGCGGAGAGACTGCTTTCCTTTCGTCTGTTCGAACCGTCAAGCCAAGCGTCAATTCGACTTCTTGGTGGTGGCGGCCTTTTGTTGCTCTTCGCACTTCTTGTCACTTTTGCAATCCAATTTCGGATGGGTAGCCTCCACGGCATAGGCCGCAGTCGCCATGCAAAAGCCCGCAACGGCCACCAGAGCAACCAAACGAGCGGCCTTGTCCATGTTTTCTTCCTTTGCTCTTTCCTGGGGTCTCTGGGATGGTCATGCTGGAACCAATCGAGAGACGACCCGCACCATTCACGAATGCGTACCTCCATTGTCCTTGCAATCATCGGACCGTTTTTTGCCTTGGCCTGGGGTCTCGCGCCAGAAACGGCATTGACATCGGTTTATCCATTCCGCACCGGCCCAGCGGCCTTTGCGGTACCACGGGCCGACAAAAACGGCTCACCCCCCGCGTCAAAGTACCACCATCCTCTGTAGACCCTAGCACGACGATGACGCGGCAGTCTACGGATTGTTTGCACCGATTTCAACCTTTTTTTGGGGGTGTCGCAAAAAATGTTCGGATTACTGCTGGACGGAATGGTGGATTTTGTGTTACTCAGGATGAATCACATGGCTGTATTTTTTATGTTTTCTTGGTTCTACATCGTGTTGCGGGAGAGACGAACCGGACGGATCAGTCGCTGCCGTTCGCCAACTCCCCGTACCCTCTCTCTTTCAGAGTTTTTCCTATGAGCGCGCAACGCATTCACCAGATTCAAGTTGTTTTTTCACCGGAGGAAGATCGTCTGCAACTGAAGATCAATACCCAGGGACGGACGGAATTTCGGTTTTGGCTGACCCGGCGTTTTGTCAAGCGTTTGTGGCCGGGGTTGCGTCAGGCCCTGGAGTCGCAGGTCCAGTTGGAGACGGCGGATCCGGTGGCCCGTGCGGCCATGCTCAGTTTTGTCCATCAGCAGGCGGTCTCCGAGACCGATTTTTCCACCCAATACCAGGAGGTTCCCAATGAGACTCCCCTGGGACCGCTGCCTGTTTTGGTGACACAGGCGCGCATCGAACCCAGAGAGCAGGGAGGGTATCGGGTTGGTTTTCATCCCCAGGGCAGCTATGGCATCGAAGTGGCCATGGATCCCAAGCTGCTGCACTCCTTTTGCAAATTGTTGACCGATGCCGTTGGCAAGACGGATTGGGATCTTCCCCTGGCCTTTTCCCCTGCGGGCCAGGCTGTTCCCGACATGGGGGGCCTTTATGGTCCATCGGGCAGCCATTATACGATCAATTAGGGGGGCGACCATGCTCATTTGACAGGTAGATCCAATGCTGGAGGCTTTGCCCCCAGACCCCTACCAGGGGCCTTGCCCCTGGACCCCAACAGGGGGGATAATCCCCCCTGTACCCCCTTATAAATAAAAAGAATTATTTAGAAAAAGGATGGAGGGAGGCCGGAGAAGGCGGTTTTCGCTACTTGCCCCGCAGGCTGGCCTGCACGGCATTTTCCAATGCACCGAGAAAACGGGAACGATCCTGCCTGGTAAAGGCACTGGATTGACCAACCATCTGACCAATGTCCCGCAGATTGGCCATCAATTCGCGCATGGCGATGGCCATGCCGATGCTGTCGGCATCGAAGGGTTTGCCAGCGGGACCGATGGCCCGTGCGCCGACCTCCAGGCACCGACCGGCCAGAAGAATATCGGCGGTGACGACAATATCGCCAGCCTGGATATGTTCCACGATCCAATTGTCCGCACTGTCCGTCCCCTTGGCGACCACGACCACACGCACCCTGGGGGAGGAGGTGCCCAGTTTCAGCCACTGTTGGCTGACCATGTGCACAACCAGTTCATGACGGGTGGCCACCCGCAACACCTCTTCTTTGACCGGACAGGCATCCCCGTCCACATAAATTTCCGGCACGATGGCCCCCTGGCATGATCGCGGTTGGTGATGGGAGATCGACGGCATGGCCCAAGTGATCGCCACAGGAGATCCCGTTCGCCGGTATGGCCGCTGGTTTTTGCCAGGCTCCTGAGACCGACCCGCCCAAAGCAGATCATTCTACGGTGTGCCACGGGTATCATGCAACCATCGGTTGGGGAAGATTGGAAAAATTTTCCTCCCTGTGGAAGGAAAATGTGTTTATAATCCCTTCAGACTCAAGAGGCTGGGCAAATGGTCCCAATCGACAGTTTCGGGTACACTAAAATCGAGCGAGGTAACACGCAATGAAGCAGCTTTTGTTTTATGAACAACCGGTTGCACTCAACAAGGAGCGGCATCGGGCCTTCAAGATTGACAACAAGGGGACCAACTATTCCTTCGCCAAAGGGACCAACTCGGTCATCATCACCGGGATGGAGTTTGTCCATATCGCCAAGGAATATCCCATTGTCTTTGCCAAGGCGGGTGAGCGCACGGTTCCTCTGGCCTTGCTCGGTCTGCGCAACGATGAAAATCTGTTCATCAACGAAGCCGGTCTGTGGGACGCGCGGTATATACCCGCCTTTGTGCGCCGGTATCCGTTTGTGTTGGCCGATTCGGGGGATGGCAATCTGGCGGTCTGCATCGATGAGGGATTTGGCGGCTTCAACAGCGAAACCGGGACACCCCTTTTCAACGAAGAGGGTGAACAGGCCCCTCTGTTGGAAAATGCCATTCGTTTTCTCACCGAATATCAAGGACAGAACCAACGCACCGAAATTTTTGTCAACCGCTTGCTGGAGATGGAACTGTTGACCGAATTGACGGCCCGGGCCGAGTTGGCCGGGGGTGTCAAATTTTCCATGGGCGGATTGCTGGTGGTGGAAGAGAAAAAGCTGATGGAAATGGACCAGGAAAAGGTTCTGGAACTGTTCCGTTCCGGGGAGATGGGATGGATCTATGCCCATCTGCTCTCCCTGTCCAACATGAGCCGCCTGGCGGAAATGTTGGGCAAAATTGGCGGTGATGCGGTGCGGATCAACTAGGCGATTGTCCACACGCCAAGAGGAGCGGATGACGGCCATGGCGGAGGCGGATGGGTTGTTGCAGGCGTGTGGGGGACGGATTAAAATTTTGGCCCTGACGGGGATTCGTTCCGAATATGACCTGCTCTTTCCCCTGCTGAAAAGGCTGTCGCTGGATGCCGCTTTTGACCTGGGGGTGGTGGTCTGTGGGGCACATTTGACCAATCTGCACAACCATTCGGTGCGTCAGATTGAGGCGGATGGGTTCCACATCGTCGAACGGTTGGAAACCTTGCTCCACTCCAGCAGTCGGTTGGGCAAGGTCCGATCCAGTGGCATCCTGTTGACGGCCCTGGGTCAAACCCTGGAGCGGGAGCGGCCGGACCTGCTGCTGCTTCTGGGGGATCGGGAAGAGGTGGTGGTGGGTTCGCTGGCTGGCCTCTATCTGGGGATTCCCGTGGTTCACCTGGCGGGGGGTGATTCTCTCCACGGGGGGTGCCCGGATGAGTGGGTGCGACATGCCGCCACCAAAATGAGCCACCTGCATCTGGCCATGGCCGAGGCCCACGCCCAGCGACTGCTGCGTCTGGGAGAGGAACCTTGGCGGGTGCATGTGGTGGGCAGCGGCGGAGTGGACCGGTTGCGCCAGGAACCGGAGATCTCGCGGGAGCAGTTGGCGGAGAGAGTGGGAGCCGGGGTACACACCGCGTATGGCGTCTTTCTCTTTCATCCCTTGATGGATGCCCATTGTCAGGAGGGGGGCGAGCAGGTTGCCCTCTGTCTGGAGGGTGCCCTGCGTACCGGTCTGCATCTGTTTGTCGGTGCCCCCAACAGTGATCCGGGTTACCAGGAGGTGGCCAGGGTGATCGATCTCCATGGCCGGCGTGCCGAGGTGACGCTCTATCGCCATTTGCCCCGTTCGACCTTTGTGGCCTTGTTGCGGCAGGCGCGCTGTCTGGTGGGCAACTCCTCTCTGGCCTTTCATGAGGCCCCTTTTCTGGGGTTGCCTGCCGTCAATATTGGCGATCGTCAGCAGGGACGGTTGGCCGCCCACAACATTCAATCGGTTCCTCTCGATCTCCAGGCCATTCAACAGGCGGTGCAGCGGGCCGCCTTCGATCCCCTCTATCGGGCCACGGTGCAACCGGGCGATACGGTCTATGGGGATGGCCATATGGCCGAACGCACGGTTGCCCTGCTCAAAAATCTGCCCGACAAACAGACCCTGCTGGCCAAACGGATGACCTATTGAGGGTAAAAGGGGGGTCACACCCATGACCATGATGCACAAGCAGCCCATTGCCCCGACCGGCGTGTTGATCATTGCGGAGGCGGGTGTCAACCATAATGCCGACGTGCAGATGGCCCTGCGGATGGTGGAGGTGGCGGCGGCGGTTGGGGCGGATGCGATCAAGTTTCAGACCTTTCGGACGGCGGAACTGGTCAGCCGGTCGGCCCCCAAGGCCGACTATCAACGGGCCACCACGGGGGGGGAAGAGTCGCAGTTTGAAATGATTCGCCGACTGGAGTTGGATTGGCCGACCCATCATCTCCTGCGGGACCATTGCCGGGAGAGGGGTATTTTTTTCCTGTCGGCCCCCTTTGACCTCCCCAGTCTGGATTTTTTGGTGGATGATCTGCAACTGGAACGGCTCAAGATTCCCTCCGGGGAGATCACCCATGGGCCATTGTTGTGGCGGGCGGCGGCCAGTGGTCGGCCAATCATCCTCTCGACGGGAATGGCCTCTCTGGGTGAGGTGGAACAGGCGTTGGCCGTTTTGGCCTGTGGTTATCTGGGCCATTCCCCCTCGATGGCGGCCTTTGAGGCGGCCTATCATTCGGTGGCGGGTCAAGAGCGGTTGCGGGAGCGGGTGACGTTGTTGCATTGCACCAGTGAATATCCCGCTCCCTTTGCCTCGGTCAATCTGCGTGCCATGGATACGTTGGCCACGGCCTTCGGGTTGCCGGTCGGTTTGTCGGACCATTCGCCTGGCATTGCCATCCCCATTGCGGCGGTGGCGCGGGGGGCGGTGGTGGTGGAAAAACATTTCACCCTGGATCGGACGTTGCCGGGTCCAGACCATGCGGCCTCTCTGGAACCGTTGGAGTTGGCGGAGATGGTCCGTGCCATTCGGGCCGTGGAGGTGGCGTTGGGGGATGGGCGCAAGATACCGGCGGCGGTGGAGTTGAAAAATCGGGCGGTGGCACGCAAGCAGTTGGTGGCGTTGACCGATATTGCCGCCGGAACGCCTTTCACGGTGGCCAATCTGGGGGCGAAGCGGCCGGGCACCGGTCTGTCGCCCATGGCCTATTGGCAATGGTTGGGGCGGCGGGCCGAGCGGGACTATCAGGCGGAACAACCGATTGGCGAGGAATAGTGGCTAAACCGAGCTAATTTGACGGGCTGCCGAAATCTTTTCTGGGGGAGGCGGAGAACCGCATCCCCCAGACCCCCTCCACCCTTTTTTTTTAATAATTTTTTTATTTATCAGGGGGTACAGGGGGGATTATCCCCCCTGTTGGGGTCCAGGGGCAAGGCCCCTGGTAGG
>CAIWLA010000495.1 GCA_903913345.1 uncultured Magnetococcales bacterium
GTGTTCGATAATATCAGTGCGCTCGTACCGTCCCAAGCCGCCGCCTTCAGCGCGGACTTGAGTGCGGGGGGCAGTCGCGCCCGGGATGCCCTCAGCAAGGCACTGCCCGATACCGCCAGCGGGTCGGCGGTCGCCTCGGCGGTCTCCAGTGCCGTCAGCACCGTGGTGGGTGGACGTCAAAGTGACAGGGTGGCGGCGGTCGGTCCTTATGGTCTGAAAGATTTTGCCATGGCCGACGATGAGGCGTCGCCGACCGGGGTCAGCTCCGGGAGCAAAGCTCTGAAAAAGGCCGTCTGGATGAAGGGTTTCGGCTCCCATACCGATCAGAGGATGCGGGACAACATCGAGGGTTACAGCGCGGGGGTTCTGGGTGTCGCCCTGGGGCTGGACGGTCAGGTGAATGACAACGCGATCGTTGGCCTCTCCGTCAGTTATGCCAACGCCGATGTGGACGGCAACAGTGCCGCCCAGTCAAAGACCAAGGCGGATGTCTATCAGGGGACCGCATACGGCACCCTGATGATGAAACGCTATTATATCAATGGCTCCTTGAGCTATGCCTATGGGGACAACACCTACACAAAGACCGCCTACACCCCCAGCGGTCTGGCCACCGGCGATTATCATTCCAACACCCTCTCCGCCGCCGTTGGGGTCGGTGTGCCCCAAAACTTTCGCACCTTCGCGTTGATTCCGCAGGCCAACCTGGCCTACAGCCATATCAACACGGATACCTATACCGAGACCGGATCCGGTATCACGGTCGATACGGGCAACCTGGATCTCCTCCATCTGACCGGCGGCGTCGAAATCAGCAGCCGGTTCAAATATCCCCAGTACACCCTGACCAGCAGTGCCCGCTTGTTGGCGGATTGGGATATCACCCAGACGAAGGCGGAGAGTACCTCCCACTTCGATTCTGGATCCCCTTTTGCGAACCCGGATGGTCCAAAGCCCGCCGCTCTGGGGGGCATCGGCGGTCTGAACCTCAACTATGTCACCAAAAACGGCCTCTACGGTGTCTCCCTGGGCTATACCCTCCAGGCCCGGCCGGACCTGGTCTCCCAATCGGGCGATGTCAAGTTTCGCATGAAATTTTAAAGGACAGGACCACAGAATACCGGGGGGGATGATCCCCCCCCGGACCCCCGCAACCGTTTGAAAACGATTTAAAAAACAGACCATCTAAATCTTGCGCCCAACCCACACCACCCGCCCCATCACCTGCAAGGCATGTGCCCTGTCGGGAGGCAGCGTCTGGGTGGCATAGACCGGATTGTCACTCTGAATCGTGACCGAACCATCAAAACCAAACTGCAACCGTTTGACCACCAACTCCTCCCCCCGCAACAGGACATAAATGGCATCGCTGCGCATGCGACTGGAACCGGGATGCGAAAAACCCCGACGATCCAGCAGCAACAGATCCCCCTCCTTCAGGGCCGGCTCCATGCTGTCACCAAAGACATGGACCAATGCCAATTCTCGGGCATCCAACCCCATCGTCTGTTCCACCCAACTGATCTTGAAGGAGAGATAATCCACCACCTGTTCGCTGTGCAACAATTGCCCGGAACCGATTCGTATCCCATAACGCGGCACCAGGCAATATTCTTCCCGTGGCACCCGGTACATTTCGCCCATCTCCTCCACTGGCTTGCCAGAGGCCCCACACCCCTCCCGCGCACCCGCCTCCCCTGACCCGGCGTGACCCACCGATCCCAGGTAGGAGAGATACGCGCCTTTGTCCACCTCCATCTCAATCGGCTCGCAACCGTCCAACCGTTCCGGTCCCCGCCCGGTGAGCAACCAGTTCAGGGAAATGTCCGTATTCTGGGCAATTTTCAGCAGGGTTTTGGTCTGCGGCATCGCCCCCTTGCTCCAGGGACCGGCAAACGTCGATTTGCCTATCCCCACACTTTCCGCCCAGGGATAGGGATCGTGATGACCGATCACCTTGGCCAGCCGCTCCCGAAAGCCCATTTCCCGATTCGCACTCTCCAGACTGTTTTCCATGACGATGACCTTTGCCGGTTTGGAAACAAAAAAACGTACCAGAGAAAAATAAAAAACGTACTGGTTCGTTTTTTTTCTTGACTCAGTTCGTAAATAATATGATTATCTGCTCGCAAACTGAAAAACGAACCAAAAACCGAACCCGTACCGTTCGATAACGCCCCTATCCTAACCGGTATACGGCTTGTTTTTCAATGGATGACATCGTCAGGATACAACCTCTTAAAAAGAGAACCCACCATGAAAAAAAAACGAACCGACAAGGGGTTTCTGTCTGCGCCGCACACCCCATTGTCCCGTGGCACACACAACCACCGCCCGGATCCCTTCTCTCTTGGTCTCCCCGCGTTGGGAGAAAAGGTGGAGGTCAACAACCGGGAGCAGTTTCAACACATTGTGCGGGAGATTGCCCTGCTCAAACGCCACACCACCGCCATTGAAGCCGATGTCTACCAGAGCATGTTTCTCATCTGCCGGTCGGCCAATCGCTTTTTGGCTCCCCGTCGTGCCCGGATCGAGGCCCTGGTGGCGGGTTTGATGGCCGTCAAATCGGTATTGTGGCACAAAACCAAACAAAAAGGCGTTGTACGCCCCGAACCGGGTAAAACAGGCAAAAAACCGATCCATCGCGTCATATCCCACCCTTTGACTGAAGAGGCATAGCCATGACACAGAGACAACCCACCCCCCATTCCACCCCCATCGCCATCACGGATTTACCGGAATCCCTGCGGGATATGGTCGAGATTCTCGGTTTGACCACCACGATGCACATTGTCAAAGCGCACGGGGGAACCCGGCTCTTTGTGCCAAAAAAGGCCAACGCCCAGCACCATTTGGCCAATCTGCTCGGCATTGAGCAGGCCAGACAACTGAGCGACCATTTTGGCGGCGAGAGTTTGAGCATTCCCCGCATGGCCCATGCCCTGCGCCACCAACGCAATCGGGATATTGTGCGTCGCTATGACGCCGGCGACTCGGTCCGCATCCTGGCCCAGGCCTTCCATTTGACTGACCGGCAGATTTATACAATTTTGTCCAGCACCGTATAATTCCGATTCTAAATCAAAAGTGCAATAATTGCGGGTCCAGGGAGATCATCTCCCTGGTGGGGTCCAGGGGCAA
>CAIWLA010000496.1 GCA_903913345.1 uncultured Magnetococcales bacterium
GAAATTCCTCGATGATGCGCCGCCCACGCTCCAGGCTCTCCTTGAACGCATCCACCTCTCCCTCTTCACAGGCGACAACGGACTGTTTCAGGAAACGGATGGCCCCCTCATACAGTTGAATCAACACCGCCAACGGGGACAACGGCGGATCGGCCTGCAACCCATCGGCCAATCCCTGCACTTCCATATCCATCTCCGCCACCCCGTCCCCGATCTGCCTGTTCCCAGTCTGTTGATTACATCTTGCTCAAGGCGGCCGTCATGGCACTACCCGCCGAGTTCAACTTGCTCACCATCTGTTCCAGATTGGAAAATTTGAGCGTCAGTTGCTGTTTGACCTTATCCAGTCGGGCACTCTCCTGAGTAATATCCTTGTCCAGGCTGTCCATGCGGGTTTGGATGCCGTTGGCCTGCGCCGTAAAACTGCCCGTCGAGTTGGTCATCCCGTCGAGCAGCGTCTGGAAACGATAGGCCAGACCCGGATTATGGCCCGTACCCACCGCCGACTGGGTGTTGGTAAACAGAGACGACAGGCCGCTGTAATCGCTCTGGAGTGCCTTGTCCAGAGTGGTGCTGTTAAAACTGATGTCCCCGGTTTTTGAATCGGTGGTCAGCCCATACTCGGCCAGGGTGGAGCGCGGCAGATAATCGGTGGCACTGGTGGCCCCCGCCTTGCTGGTACGACCACCCAACACGGTGCGCATTTGCGACACCGTCATGCGGGCCAGCGACGAAGCGGAAAGGGCATCGTTGTTCGAGGTGATAAAATCCAGAACCCCATTATAGGCCGTCACAAAGTTGTTGAGCGTCGTCTTCACGGTGGCGGTGTCATTGGCCACATTGATGATGACCGATTTCGATCCCGGGGTGATTGCACCGGTGGTGGCGTCCTGTGTGGCCCCCGTCGTCGCATTGAGCTGCAGGGTGATCCCGGTCAAGACATTGGATGGCGAATTGGTGGTACTGGTGACAGGGATACCATCCAGCTTGAAAATCGCATTCTGGCCCACCACCGTATTCTGGATGTTGGTACTGGTCATGGCGGCACCGCTGGCAAAGGTCATACTGGTGCCGGTGCCAATGCCAATACGGCTCTGGTCACTGGTTCCATCATTATACTTGCCGCTGTCATTGGCGGTCAGGACCAGGCGGTAGGAGGAGCCATCATACATGACACTGGCGGAGACGCCCGGCTGGCTGGCCCCGGAGGCATCCTTGTAGCTGATATTGTTGATGGCCGCCGCCACATCGGTCAAACTTTTCCCGGTCAGACTCGCGGCATCAAACCCGGTGGTGGGGGCTGGTGTGGTCCCATCGGCCGCCTTGGCATCGGTGCCATAGGTAACGCCATTGTAGGTAAACGTGATATCCGAGCCGGCGGTCAGCGTGTCGGTGACACTCTTCACCCCCGCATCCAGTACCCAGGTATCATTCTGCGCCAACTGGACAACATCGACCGTATGGTTACCCGGCGTGGCCGCATCGGTCCCTGTGGCAGAGACCAAGCTCGAATCGGAACTGCTGACGGTATGGGGTGCCCAGGTGCTGGCCTTTTGCAGGGCCGTAATCTGGGTATCCAGGGTGGCCAGCTTGGATTGCAGGCTGCTGTAGATGGCCTTTTCGTTCGTCAGATTGGTCTTGCTGGTCTGCATGGCCGTCAGTTGGCCCTGCTGTGACTGCATCAACATATCGACAATGTTCGCCGGCAGGCCCGTGGCCAACCCGCCGAACGAGATGGGGGAACCGGTGGAGCTGCTGGAGCTGGAGGAGGTGCTGCTGGTGGTGCTGCCAGTTGAACCCAGCAGGCTGGCCAACGTTTGCGCCACGGAAGGCGTACTGGTACTGGATGTGGTTGAACCAACTGACATGATCTTTACTCCTTACCCGTCCATTCATTCGACACGGTCATATCAACCACCGGTTGATCCGCTGACCGCACAACCGCCAACTGTCGCTGCAACAACCGCACCTCCCCCAGCAATCCCTGTAACGCCTCGGCCGACAGGTGTCTCGCCGGTTCACCGCCCCCCTCCACGGTGAGGGCCGCGCCATCAACCCCCGCGCACAGGCTGACATCCACTGTGGCCAACCGCGCCAGGAACCGATTGGCCTCCTCCACCAGGGAGAGCAGTGTGGCCACCCCCGGCTCTGGCTGACCGGAGATCGGCACCCGACATGTAAAATGGGAGATGCCCATAAACAATACGCCCCTTGCCGTGACGGTGAAACAACCGCAAACCGGCCAGCCCCTCTATTTACCGTATCGGTCGATGGAGGCCAGCCAATAAGCAAAAACATCCCGCGCACCCCGATTTGCGACCGGGGAGGTTGGCCTGGTCGGTGCTATTGGAGCAGTTTCAGTGCCAGATTCGGCTGCTGGTTGGCCTGGGCCAAAACGGCCACGCCCGCCTGCTGCAAAATGGACTTTTGGGTCAGGTTGGCCGTCTCTGCGGCAATATCGGCATCCATGATCCGCGACCGGGCGGCCGACATGTTTTCCACCACATTGTTCAGATTGGTGATCACCGAGGTGAAACGGTTTTGTATCGCCCCCAGTTGGGACCGTTGTATCGAGACACGATCCAGTGCCTTGTCAATCCTCGTGATGGTACTTTCCGCCGCCGACTGGGTACCAATGGCCACCGAGAGAGGCGAGTAAAGACGAGCCGTCTGTCCATCCGTCGACAAGGCCAGTGTGCCGTTCGCATGGGCCACGTCCGTTGCGTCAAAACTGAGAAAACTGGTCGCCACATTCCCCAAGGCACTGATCCGCATGTCGTTGATGGAAAACGAAATGGCCTGCCCCTCCCGGGCACCGACCTGGATCACCATCCTGGGTTGATTGAGAAAATTGCCTTGCAACATCGAGAAACCATTGAATTGCGTGTCATTGGCAATGCGCTGGATCTCGCTGAGCAACTGGTTTACCTCCAACTGCATATCCTTTCGGTCACTGGAGGTCACCGTGCCGTTGGCCGCCTGGACCGCCAATTCGCGAATTCGTTGCAGGGCGTTGACACTCTCCTCCATCGCCCCCTCGGCCACCTGCACCAGGGAGATGCCATCATTGGCATTGCGCACGGCCTGGGACAATCCGCTGATCTGGGCCGACATCCGGGTCGAAATGGCCAACCCGGCCGCATCGTCCGAGGCCGTATTGATCCGCATCCCCGAGGCCAGGCGTTGGAACGTCTTGGACAGACCGTTGGTCGTGTTGGTCAGATTTCTCTGGACATCCAACGAATTGACGTTCGTATTGATAACAAGAGCCATGGTTCCAGCCTTTTGTTGGGTATCGAAGCAATCCTAAACCGCCGCCACCTTGGGTTGGGCATATTCCCGCATGGCCCGTTCCTTCGCACCATGCCGCATCTCCACCGGGATCAGTGGCTGACGGGGAGAATATTCCTTGGCCAGGATCTGCTTTCCCTTGCGATTACACGCATTGACCATCACGGGGGCCGCCAGATTGGTGCGCACGGCTTCCGGGTGGCCATCGGGGACATTGACCAGACAAAAGACCTCCGCGTCCTCCCCGCGCACCAGATCGATGCTCAGGGTATCCTCGTCCGAGAGCGTAAAGTCCAGATTGGCAAAAAAATCGAAGGGATTGATCACAATAAACGCCACCTCCGCTTCGTCCACGGATTGCAACCAGAAAAAGGCCGAATCTTCCGCGTAGGGAAACAGGAGGAACCGTCTGCTCTTCGGAAAGCCCATCAGGCCATCCTCCAGAGAGATCAGTTCCTCCTCTCCAAACGTCAGAGAACCAAACCGGGTGCCATGAAGCTCCATTGTGCTCTCCCTCGTCCTCTACCGTTGTTACTTCAGCAACTGCAAGGCCAACTGTGGCAACTGGTTGGCCTGGGCCAGAATGGCCGTGCCCGCCTGTTGCAGGATGGACAACTTGGTCAGGTTGGCCGTCTCGGCCGCCACGTCCGTATCCTGAATGCGCGACCGGGCCGCCGAGAGGTTTTCCACCACATTGTTCAGGTTGGAAATGTTGGAGGTGAACCGGCTTTCGATGGCCCCCAACTCGCCCCGGACACTGGAGACCCGGTTGATGGCATTCAAGACCACGCTGAGCATCCGACCCGCCGCCGCCTGGCCAGTCAACGGGGGATTGGTGCCATTGGTATTGGGCGGATCAAACTTCAAGGTTGGATCGGTGGGGATGGTCTTCCCGGTCACATCCACCAGGGGCACCGGGGGATATTTGTTTTGGCCACTGGTGTTGATCAACCATCTGGGTACGGTCACCTGTTCCCCAGGGATGGGTCTCTGGGAGGCACTGACCGCCGCATTCCGCGCCCCCAACACGGTGGCCATGCTGATACCCGCATTGATCGCACCCGACAGCGAACCGGTCTGCGCCGCCACCACACCCGCCTGGGCGATAATTTTGGCCTGGTCAAATTTCAGATTCTTGCCGGCATCGGCATCCACTGCCATTTGGGCAATCTGATCGACGGTCTTGCCCTTGGTGATGGCATCGTTGAAGACTTTGATCACGCTCAAAATATTGCCAACCGGCACATCCTTGATGACCGGTTCCCCGTTGGCATCCTTGTACCGCACGGCACTGTTCACCAGGCTGGTCGGGGAGCTGGTCGGATCGATGGAAGCCAAAGAACCCGATGTCCCCGCCACGGCGTCATATTGGCTCGGCACCCCTTTCGAGACCGCATACATACCCGCCGCCAGAACCCGTGCCTTGTCGGTATTATCCACCACACCCGACAGGGACTCTGTTGCAATCGCGGCGGCAATCACCCCATCCGATGTCTTCCCGGCCACCAGTTGTGTGACCCCATCCGCCGAAAAACCGTTGGCGGCATTGACTGCGGCCTGCACCACCGAATTGCTGTACAAGCCTGTGGTCGCATCTTTCAAAATACTCACCCCGGCACCATTCAAGGCAAAGGTCACCTGGGCCTCGGTCGGCGGATCGGTCAGCGTACCGGCTGTCTGCGCAGCGATCAAGGCGGCGGCAGCGGTGGCAGACAGACAAGTCGTCGCATTAATGCCCTTCGCCGTGGTGGGATCGACCCCGGCCGCCACCGCCATATTGCGCACCACATTGGCGGAATCCACCGTGGAGGCGTAGGGCTGGGTGGCCGCCAGGGCGGTATTCCCACTGGCAACGGCGTTGACCATCGGCCCCAGGGAGGCAGAGAAGAGTTGGGAACCGGCCAACGGGGGATTGGGTGCCGTGATGGTCAGCCCTTCGATTGGCTGGTTGGTGACCGAGACCGGGCTGTTGGGATCCGAGGCCACCGGTTGGGCCAGCAAGGTATTGGCCCGGGCATCCGCCAGATTGACCTGAATCGTCTGCCCCTCCTTGGCCCCCACCTGAAACACCAGGGGTTGCTGATTGCCGCTCAACATGGGCCAGCCATTGAATTCGGTCTGCTGGGCAATCCGATCAATTTCAGACAACAGCTGGGAGGCCTCCTCCTGCAAACTCTGGCGATCCGAGTCGCTGTTGGTGGCATTGGCCGCCTGCACGCTCAATTCACTGATCCGTTGCAGCATGTTGGCGTCTTCCGACATGGCTCCTTCCGCCACCTGGGAGACGGAGATGCCGTCATTGGCGTTGCGAACCGCCTGGGTCAATCCCCGGATCTGCGCCGTCATGCGGTTGGTAATGCCCAAGCCCGCCGGATCGTCCTCGGCCGAATTGATCCGCAATCCAGAGGAAAGACGAGCGTAGACGGTATTCAGCGCGTTCGATCCAGACGCCATGTTACGCTGAACGGTAAGAGAAGGCACATTGGTGTTAATGTACATCGGCATTGTCTTGTTCCTCTATGATTGCTATGTTCGTTGTTTTTACTGAGTCTTTTTAAAATTCTAACCATTGGGCAGCACGATTCTCCAAGGTGACGCAGCCGGATGAGGGCCGCGACCGCATCAACCCGCTGCCGCCATCCTCGCTGGCGTCTGTTCTGTTCGGTTGCGGGCGCGATGGCGACGACTGGTCCGCTGCACCTCCCGCTCCTTGAGATAGGTGGCCTGCATGTGCGGCGGAATCAGCAACTGCCGCGCCGAGTATTCCTTGACCAAAATTTGCCGACCCTGGCGATTTTGCGTATTGACCACCACGGGACCGGCCAGATTGGTACGCATCTCCTCGGGACGTCCTTCGGGGATGGTCACCAACGTAAAAATTTCCACATCCTCGGGACGTTCCAACTGCAATGCCAAGGCATCCTCATCCTGGACCTGAAATTCCACATTCACAAAAAAATCGAACGGATTCACCACGATGAACGCGATCTCCGCCTCATCGACAGACTGCAGCCAAAAAAACGAGGAATTCTCGCCATATGGAAACAGCAGGAACCGCCGACTCATAGGGAAACCCAACAACCCCTCATTGAGAATGATGATCTCTTCCTCTTTGAACTCCAGAACACCGAACCGGGTTCCCTGAATCTCCATGACTTCTTCTCCACATCCAAATGGTTAGCCCTCTGTCACGCCACTCCCCCCGCCATGCGAGGAGATGGCGCGTTGTTGCTGCCTGCCAGACGCCTGCCCAGACCATCAGGAGAGGCGTTGGTCAACAGTCAGCTCATAAAATTCAGCAACGACACGCTCAACACCTGCCGCTCGGCGGTCGTCAGCATTTGCAAAGTCTGTGACGCCTTTTGCAAACGACTCGCCACATCAAACATGTCCGCATCGGCGTTATTGGCCTTGAGCGTTTGCAGGCTCGTCTCTTCCGTGGCAACGGTCGTGGCGGTGGCGTTCATCTGCGTGGAGCGCACCCCGGTCAGCGATTGGAAGTCGGAGGTCTGTGCCCGCCCGGCCTCCAACTGGCTCAATTGAACCCCCACCTCTGCGGAATCTCCGCGCATCATGGCCCCGTACAACGCGGTCACCGAACCCAGAATATTAATCTTTTTCCCGATGCTGCCACCCCCCTGCACCAGTTCGTCCCCGGTTACATTGCCGGGCAGGGTTTTGCCCCCGGCCACCTGTACGGGACGATCCGTCATGCCGCCCTGGTAGGCAGGCACTATTTCGCAATAGAGGGCATCCCCATCTTTCGGCTGACCCACCAGATTCAGGGTGATGCCGTTGCCCAGATCCAGATAGGCTGGCCGACCGGAGGTGGCGGGCACGGGTTGCAATGGCGAAAGCGGCTTCCCGTTGATATCGACGCTATACCGCCCGGTACTGGCCGAATAGGTGGCCTTGATGCTCAGGGGTATCCCACCGACCAGGGTGGTGCCCGGAGCGACCTGGGCCGAAAAGGCCTGGGTGACATCCACGGTACTCACGGTCCCACCACTGCCCGTCAACTGGACCGGCGTGGCCGTGAAACGGGCACCTTCCGACAATACATTGAATGAGAGGGTACCCCCCTGCAACAGGGTGCCGCCCATGTTGACGGTGATCCCGTTGCCCAGATCAAGTGTGCCATTCGTCGTTTGGAAGGAACCGCCCTGCGGTCCCGGCAAAAGTTGCCCATTAAGCTGCACATCATATTCACCGGCGGTGGCAGCGGATGGGGTGATCGTATAGGCATCGGTCTGCCCCGGCGTACCCGTGAAGGTGTCACCAATGGTGGCCTCGAAGCCACTGGGTGCAGCGGCCTCCGGTCCCGTACCCTGGGTTTGCACCCGCACATTGGTCGCGGTCAGGTGGCTGTTGTCAAACGGCGTGGTCGTGCGCCCCCCGCCGAACAGCGGCACCCCACCCATCTCCAGGTTGGCCACGGACAAAATATTCTGATAAATGGACAAAGCCGACATCGCGGCCCCTTTGACAACCTGGGGATCGCTGCCCGATGTGCCCGGTGAAAACTGCATCCCCAATTCATAGGCCTGCAACATGCTGTCCTGCACGGTGCCGATGTTCGTATCCGCACTTTGCAACCGTTGCGATGCCAAACCCGTGGTGTTTTTCAAGCTCTGCACCGCAGAGAGATCGGAAGAAAAGAGCACATCCCGAAAGGCACCGACCGGATCGTCTGACGGCTTTTGAATTCTCTGCCCAGAGGAACTCTGCAATTGGGCCTGCATCAGCTCCTGCTGCTGGGTCTGCATGGCCGACATCCCGGCCGAAAACATCATGTCGTTGGTCACACGCATCATGGTCTTTTTCCTGTATTCATCTGGAGTCTGCGCAACGCAACGTCTGCGACCCTGACCTGCCCTTTCCGTACAACGATTCCGATTCCATGTGCCGGCTTACACCATGCCGACGATGTACTGCATCAACTGGTCGGCCACGGTCACCATCTTGCTGGAGGCCTGAAACGCCCGCTGAAAACGGAGCAGATCGGTCAACTCCTCCTCCGCCGACACCCCGGAGGTCGATTGCCGCAAGGTATCCAAAAAGCTCTGACCGGCATCCTGCGCCGTCTTGGACGAGGTGTTCTGGTTGACCACCGCCCCCAACTTGCCCACCGTAGAGGCATACTGAGCCGTCAATGTCCCGTTGAACCCGTTGATGGTGACCGATGTCGTGCGCAGTTGACTCATGGCCAACGCTGCGGCGTTGTCGGCATCGTCAAAGGTGGCACCGGTCACCTGGGTGGGATCGCTCGGATTGCCGTACACATTCGCGATGTTCCCAACACCCAGGGTGCCGGAATTGTCCAGCAAAGCCGGGTTGACCGTCATGTCTCTGGCCCCGGTTCCCCCGAACAGGGCACCGATGCCCAAGGCGGCCAACACATGGGAGCCGTCGGAGACCGCCCCGTATACCTGGCCGGTCGGTCCCTGAATACGCAACGTATTGCCCGTCGTGATCGAGGCCGTCATGTTGCCGGGGGCACCGTTCTGGTCGGTGGCACCGTTGATGGCCTCCATCAACTGGTTGATGCTCATCGAGGCCGTCACGGGAATGGTCACCATGTGGCTCAAATGGGTGGCATCCGCACCCGTGGCAAAGACAATGTTGCCATCCTGCACCCGCGACAGATCGGGTGGTGACCCGGTCGGCGAGGCACCGGTGGTCGGATCCTGCATCGGGGCATCCAGATTGTCCCCCAACAGGAACACCCCGGTCTGGCTGGTTGACATGCCCTGGCTGACGCCGGTGCTGGCCACCGAATTGAATTGAAACCGCAGTTCGTTCGCGAGGCCATCCAACTGGGTCGCAAAGCCGTTTTTGCCATTGATCAGCGTGTCACGCACCTCCAACAGACCGCCCAGCTGCCCCCCCTGAATATTCAGCAGATCCCGACCATCCATGGAGATCCCCGGAAATTTGGTCAAGGTGGGGGGATTGGTCTGGGGAACAACGGTCGGATCCACCGCATTCGTGGCACTGCGGGCCAGCGTGGCGGCATGGACCGTATCGGCCAACAATCCCTGGCCTCCGGCCATCATGATCTGTACCCCGCCATTCGGCAGATCCAGGGTCTGAATGTTGATCTCTTTGCCCAAATCCAGGATCATCTGTCGTCTCTGGTCTTTGAGATCCGCAATGGGATCACCGGGCGCGCTGCCAGCAATCTGGGCATTGACATCCCGCAGGGCCTTCAGTCGGTTGTTCACATCCGCCAATAAAACATCGACCTGCTGGTCCACCGGCGTCAGCAAACCCGTCAGGGTTTGGCTCATGTTCCCAACATACTGGGCCACCCCGTTGGCCTTGGTCACAAAATCTTCCCGCCCGACGACATTGGTGGGATCGTCCACCAGGCTGTCTGCCGACGTATACAAATCACTCATCCGGCTGTTCAGCCCGGAACCGCTCGACTCGTTAAAAACCTGCTCAATCTGGCTCAAAAACTTGTCCTTGGTCTCCAAGGCACCCGTTTCCGACATCCCCAGTTCCTGGCGACGATCCAGCAATTGATCCACCTGCTGGGTAATGCCCTGAACCTGCACCCCCAAACCCATCGAGGAGTTCAGCAGTGTGACCCCCTGCCGGGAATAGCCGGGGGTATTGACGTTGGACAGGTTGTGGGAGACCGTCTGCAGCGTCGTCTGCGCAGCGATAATGCCCGATTCGGAAATATTCAAAATATTATTGACAGACATGCTGTTCTCTCTCTCCCAATCCGTGCCATCCAGGCCGCCATCCGGAAACCGTTCCGGGAAAAATGGCGTTGCCATCCCATATGCACCACTTATGCCAATCGCTAAATGGCCCGTTTTTGCCGCCTGATATTTTTGAATAATCTGATCAAGTTGATGATTTTATTGTATTTTAACTGTCTTATAAATTACGCTAACCATGCAATCTCTGCCTCTTTTTTTCCTTCGTGGGGCAAAATACCAGGGCGTGACGGCACGGAAACCCAAACTGTCGGCAATTCTTGCCCAATTTCAATCGTGGCGGGTGACCCTCTCCCGGCCCGGCCCAACGGACCCTGTGAAAGGACGGGATGTGCGGGGATGACGTGCCCAACGGATCGTGCTATTTTTGTTCCATGGGGTCATGCACGAAAGTGGTCGTGCACAGACGGCTCCTCACCCTTGACCCACTCTGGACCGCCATGAACTATGCCCCACACACCAATGTTGCCATTCGCGCCGCCCGTCAGGCCGGGGTGCGTGCCATCGATCTGTTTTTGCGTCGGCATGAACTGGAGGTACGCAGCAAGGCGCATGGGGAGTGGGTAAGTAATGCCGACACCACGGTGGAGCGGGAAATTTTATACCATTTGAAAAAGGGCTATCCCCAATACGGAATCCAGGCGGAGGAGAGCGGGTGGCAGTCCGAGGGGGCCGAGCGGCGGTGGATTGTCGATCCCATCGACGGGACCGACAATTTTATCCACGGCATTCCCCATTTTGCCCTCTCGATTGCCCTGGCGGCCGGGGATGATCTGCTGATGGGGGTGGTGTTTGATCCGGTCAAGGATGAGCTGTATGTGGGCGAGCGGGGACGGGGGGCCTTTTTGAACGATCGACGGATGCGGGTGAACCAGAACCATCTCCTTTCTCGTGCCCTGTTGGCAACGGGTTTCCCTGCCAAGCGGAAGGAGATTCTCACCCCCTATCTGGACTCTTTTCGTCTGCTTTGTGCCGCCTGTCATGGGATTCGCCGCCAGGGGAGTGCGGCCCTGGATCTCTGTTATACGGCGGACGGACGGTATGATGGTTTTTGGGAAGAGGGTCTGGCCCCCTGGGACATCGCGGCGGGCGCGCTCATTCTGCAAGAGGCGGGGGGGTTGATGACCGATTTTGCGGGGGAGGGCGGTTTTTTGCACTCCGGCAACGTGGTGGCCGCCAATGCGGCCATCCATGGCCGCATCCTGGAAAAAATCCAGGCATCGGGGTTGTGTCGTCCTCCATCGCCGTAGTCACGCCCGATCCATAAACACCCCATCCAGCGTGGTGGCCTCCAGGATGCGGTCGCCCCACGCCTCCAGGGCAGCGAGATCGGCCTGGGCCACTTTTTCGCTGACCCAGACCGGCACCGTGCCAAAACGGCGTTGCAACAGGCGCGTCAACATCTCCGCCTGCCCTCCCTTCCGCCCCCTCTCCTCTCCAATCTGTTGACCAATCTGTTGACCAATCAGCCGCCCTCTCTCTTCTCCAATCCGTTCCACGCTTGAAATATAAGGCATCTTTTGGCTCTCCTCAAAAGCGACAATGTTGTCCCGCAATCGCTCATCGGCCTCCCTCGGCAGATGCAGCACCCAGTCAATAAAGCGAAAGAGATCAATCACCTGCTGGCGATTGAAACCACTCTGGTACAAACTGCGGACCAGACGCCATTTGACCTGGAAGCGATCTTCTGTCCGGTTCCTGGTTTTCTTGGCTTGCAGGTGCGCCAGGGTGACCACTGCAAACGGGTTGCGGCCATTTTCCAACTCGGCTTCTGGATAATCCAACAACTTGACTGTCGTAAACTGATAGCTCAGTCGCGTTCCCCACAATTCATAACCGAACTCAACAGGTCGCCAGGCGGTCGATTCGTCGGCCAGAATGGCCAAACTGACCACCGGCATCTGTTTAAGGTCATAGGCACGATATTGATACGTATACATGCCCGATGCAAAGTGCGGTTTGCGATCTCCCTGGACCTCGATATGGATCAACACCCAGCGTTCGATACCATCGCGTTGCCATACCTTGACCAGCTTGTCCATGCGCCGATCACCCGTTTTGGCCTCACGTGTAATACGGGCCAGCTCCTTGTCGAGAAATTCGTATCCCCGTTGCCAGTCAATCCCGTCATGCGCCGCTGGCAGGAAAAAGGCCAGACAATCCTTGAAATAGGCCTCCAGAATCTCCTTCCAGGGGGTATCGAATTCGTCCTGTTGGTGTTCATCCTCGCGGTCCGGCATACCCCTCTCCCGTTTCGCTGTTCGATCAAACGCGGCAACATGGCCAAGGCGTCCACCCCCTCAAGCCGCCGTGCCGACCCCTGCCCCCCCCGACTCCGGGCAAAAATCCGGCATCAGTTTGGCGGCGATCCCCTGATATTTGGCCGTCACATCGCGGGAGAGCTTGTAGGCACAAAAACGGGGACCGCACATGGAACAAAATTCCGCCGTCTTGTGGGCCTCGTTCGGCAGGGTTTCGTCGTGATAGGCGCGGGCACGCTCCGGGTCCAGGGCCAGTTCGAACTGGCGATTCCAGTCGAAGCCATACCGCGCCCGACTCATGGCATCATCCCGATCCCTGGCCCCCGGTCGATGGCGGGCAATATCGGCGGCATGGGCGGCAATCTTGTAGGCAATGATCCCATTGCGCACATCCTCGGCATTGGGCAACCCCAGATGTTCCTTGGGGGTCACATAGCAGAGCATGGAGGCCCCCTTCCAGGCCGCCACCGCCCCACCGATGGCGGAGGCAATATGATCATAACCCGCCGCAATATCCGTCACCAACGGTCCCAGGACATAAAAAGGGGCCTCGTGACATAACACCCGCTCCTGCTCCATGTTCATCTCGATCTGGTCCAACGGGACATGGCCCGGACCCTCGATCATCACCTGCACATCCCGCTCCCAGGCCCGTTTGGTCAGCTCCCCCAATACCCGCAACTCGGTAAATTGTGCCTTGTCCGAGGCATCGTGCAGCGAACCGGGGCGCAGACCATCGCCCAGAGAGAGGGTGACATCATGGCGCACGCAAATATCCAGCAGGCGATCAAAATGGGTGAACAGCGGATTTTCCTGGTCGTGATACAACATCCACTGCGCCATCAAGGCACCCCCACGGGAGACAATTTTGGTAATCCGCGACTCGATCAGGGGCAACACCTCCCAGACCACGCCGCAATGGACGGTCATGTAATCCACCCCCTGCTGGGCCTGCTCTTCGATCACCTGGAGCATGGTCTCCACGGTCAACTGCCGCACATCGGGCACCCGTTCGACGGCTTCGTAGATGGGCACCGTCCCCAGGGGAATCGGGGAGTGACGAATCAGGGCCTGACGAATTTCGGGAATTTTTTTGCCCGTGGAGAGGTCCATGATGGTGTCGGCCCCATACTGGATGGCCAGGTTCAGCTTGTGCAGCTCCTCGTCCAGGCCGGAAGAGAGGGGCGAATTGCCAATATTTGCATTAATCTTGCACCGTGAGGCAATCCCGATGGCCAACGGCCTGAGTTCGGGATGGTTGATATTGGCGGGGATGACCATGCGGCCACGCGCCACTTCGGAGCGGATCAACTCCGAATCCAGTTGCTCTTCCTGGGCACAATGGACCATCTCCTCGGTGATCACCCCTTGTCGGGCATAATGCATCTGGGTCACCGTACCCACGCGCCCTTGAATCCAGGCAGAACGAAATGTATTCATAACACCATGCACCTTTCCATACGGTCGAAGCGGCCTGCTGCCGCCACAAAGCCCCATTGTGCTTGCCTCACCCCCACTCTGACAAGGAGTTTTTCCCTGTGACACGGTTTTATCCCCCTTCTGCCCACCCCAGCCACTGGACCACCGATCGGGGCATCACCACCCCGGCCGACTTTGGCGATCCCCTGGCGGAGTATCACACCCTGATGGCAAAGGTGGCCTGGGTGGATTTCAGCCATCCGGGCGTGGTGGCCCTCTCCGGTCCAGACCATCTGGATTTTTTGGGCGGCTTGATCACCAATCAGGTGCGTCACGTCTCGGCAACCCGTTCGATCCATGCCGCTCTGCTGACGCCGCAAGGACGGTATCTCTGGGATTTCACCCTGGTGGAAGAAAAGACCGGGACGGAACCGGCGCGGGTGCTGCTCGTGACCGAACCGGACCGGGTGCCGGAATTGATCCAGCAGATGGCCTTTTATCGCCTGCGCGCCAAGGTGCAGATTTCCGACGAAGGGGCCGCCTTCCACCTCCTGGGCCTCGTGGGACCAGAGGCCGATCAAGCCATCGGGCCACTCTTTCCCGGTCTGGGGCCGTTGGATGCCGCGTTGGGCACCACCGTGAGTCCAGAAACGGGGCTGCGGCTGTGGCGGGATCCCCGGCATGAAAAATTTGGCTGGCGACTGTTGCTTCCGGCCACCCAGTGGCGTACCATGAGCGAGCGGATGGCAACCCGACTGCCCCCTGCCGGTTGGACCGCCTGGGAGGCCTATCGCCTCCACCACGCCCTGCCCAGGGGTGGCAACGAGATGATCCCTCAGGAGACCTTGCCCCTGGAGGCCGGTCTGTGGGAGATGAACGGGGTGGATTTTGGCAAGGGGTGCTATGTCGGCCAGGAGACCACGGCCCGCACCCATCATCGGGCCACGCTCAAAAAACGGCTGTTCCAGGTGGCTGGCCCGCCGGGCGTGAACTGGCCACCCGGCACCACCGTCCACCGACCGGATGGCCAGGAGATCGGTGTGGTCACCAGCCATTGCCCGCTGACGGGCACCGCACTGGCCCTGCTGCGCCTGGCCGAGGTGGCACACACCGAAGGTTCCCTGCGCATCCAGGGACAACCGGTCACCGCCACCAAACCATCCTGGGCCGCGTGGACCTGACTATCCGTTGCTTGTTTTCCATCTCATCACCCATAGAGTGAACCAAAGACATGACTGCATCCGCCCTCTCTTTGCCGCCGCTGCCCGCCTTGAAAATCGGGGAGTATACCATCCCGGTCCCGATCATTCAGGGGGGCATGGGGGTACGTGTCTCCGCCAATCGTCTGGCCAGTGCGGTGGCCAATGAGGGCGGAGTGGGCATTATTGCCACCGTGGCCCTCTCCCTGGCCTCCAAATATTACAAAAAGGGCAAGGATTATTATCAGGCCAACATCAAAGCCCTCATCGATGAATTGCAGCTCTCCCAGGAGGCCAGCCCCTCGGGAATTATTGGCACCAACTGCATGGTGGCCATCCGGGATTTTGAGGCCATGGTGCGGACTTCGGTGGAACATGGTGCCCACATGATCATTTCGGGGGCCGGTCTGCCGTTGCGACTCCCGGAGTTTGCCGCCAGCCGACCGAGCACCGCTCTGGTGCCCATTGTCTCTTCCCTGCGGGCGGCCCGTCTGTTGGCCCAACGGTGGCGCAAGCTCTATCATCGTCTCCCCGATGCCATCCTGTTTGAGGATCCCAATACCGCCGGGGGTCATCTGGGCATTCGTCGCAATCAAATGTTTTCCGAAGAGTTTTCCAGCGACCAGGTGGTCCCGCAGCTGGCGGAGTGGTCGCGCACCGAGTATGGCGATGAAATTCCCATCATCACCGCCGGGGGTATCTGGGACCGCCGGGATATTGATCACGCCCTCTCCCTCGGTGCCAAAGGGGTGCAGATGGCCAGCCGTTTTCTCTGCACCTATGAGTGTGACGCCGACGAGCGGTACAAACAGGCCTTTATCGATGCCAAGGCGAGCGATGTGGTCATCATTGACTCTCCCGCCGGTCTGCCGGGGCGCGCCCTGAACACCGCCTTCACCCGGACCCTGTTCCAGGGGGGACGGGTGGCCAGCAAATGTTTTGCCACCTGTCTGGAGGCCTGCACCTGTCGGGAGGCCAAAGAGGCCTTCTGCATCGCCGAGGCGTTGCACCGGGCACAACAGGGAGATATGGAACACGGTCTGATCTTCACCGGCACCAACGGCGTGCGCCATACCCATATGAGCCATGTCCGGGATATTTTCCGGGAGTTGATGACCGGAGAGGCGTGACGCCCCCGGTCTCAAATGGGGCTTCGCCCCAAGCCCCATATATGGTCCGCCCACCGTTGCAAGGAAAATCTTTGTATAACCAGGTGAAGAAGAGTGGGATAAAGGCGGGGTGAGTGATTTTTGTTGATGTTTGCGGTGCGTTCCTGGTCGTCTGGTGCCGAGTCAGCCAGTATTCCGTCGGGAGAGACCACCATGACCACTATCACGTTTGATACGCTCAAGTTTGTGGAAACCCTGAAAGCGTCCGGGTTTGATGAGCCGCAGGCCAGGGGCATGGCCATCGCCATCCAGGAAGTGCAGAAATCAAACAGGGATGAAGTGGCCACCAAGGATGATCTGCGCGAACTTGAGCTTCGCATTGCCGCCGAAATCGCCCCTCTCAAGTGGGGGATGGCCATTTGTATTGGCGGCATCGTCACCATCATCCTCAAGTCCTTCTTTCCACATTGAAGACGTTTTCAGTTGACATGGACGCATCGATCCAGGAGGGGCATCAGGCTCCTCTATGAACTTTGCGCCAGTCGGGCCAGCTCCTCCGCCACCCGCTGCACCACAGAGGACCACTCCCCGGCCTGCCTCTGCCGAAAAAGACGCAGACAACCGGGATACCAGGGAGAATCGGTCCGATCTTGCAACCAACGCCAATCGGTGCCCCAATCGGGCAGCAACACCCAACAAGGCCTGCCCAACGCCCCGGCCAGATGGACCACCGCCGAATCGATGCTGATCACCAGATCCAGGTGCATCAGGATGGCCGCCGTATCCGCAAAATCCCGGATCGAATCCCCTGGATCCAGCAAGGGCTGCCCTGGTGGAGGATCGACCGCCTCTTCCTCCCCCCGCCCCTTCTGCAAACTGACAAACGAGACCCCGGCCACCCCCCACAAAGGGGCCAGAAGGGCCAGACTGGAGAGGGAACGGTGGGCATCGTTCCGATGGGTGGGACTGCCCTTCCAGACCAGACCAACCCGCAACCCCGGCAACGACAAAACCCCCTCCCAGCGGGCCAGACGGTCCGGTTGGACCTGCAAATAGGGAATGGCGGCCGGAATGGTGGCCAGCGTGGTGGACAGATGGCGGGGGACCGAGAGATAACAGGTCCAAAAATCATGCGGAGGATACTCGGCACCCTCCTCCTTGACCACCACCCGATCCACCCCCGCCAGGGAGGCAAACAACGCCGCCAACGGGGCCGCACAGACCAGGGTCAACCACCGCACCCCCTGTGCCCGCAAGAGGACCGTGTACCGGCATAACTGGATCTGATCGCCAAAGCCATGCTCGGAGACGAGCAGCAGGGATTTGCCCGCCAACGGCTCCCCATTCCACATGGGAAACGGTATCGTCATGGGAACCGTGAGGCGATCGTGCAAGTCCGGGTGATGGCGGGCGTCATACAGGGACCAACCCGCCTGAAAACGGCCCAGAGAGAGGGACAACAGGCACACATTCCAACGGGCATCGGCATACCCTGGACGGATCCGGATGGCCTGCCGATAGGCCACCTCGGCCTCCTCGAAACACTTCCTCTTTTCCATCAGATGGCCCAGATTATTCCAGGCCTCCGCATGGTCCGGTTGGTGGCGGATGGCCTGCCGGTAGGCGGCCTCGGCGGCCTGAGGACGGTCCATCTCCTGCCAAAGAACCCCCAGATTGTTGTGGGCATCGGCATGGGTTGGTTCGATGCGCAGGGCATTTTGAAAGGCCTGCCCGGCGGCATCAAATCGCCGCAACTCGCGCAGCAAAACCCCCAAATTGTTGTGGGCATCGGCATAGTCTGGCCGAATATGGAGGGCCTTCTGCCAACAGGCCATGGCCTGCTCTGGATTGCCCAGGCGCGTCTGCTCAATCGCCGCCCGGTTCAGATCGGAGGGGTCCGGTTGGTCTGTTGCCATCTCCCGTCTCCCGTCAAGAGAAGGTTCATCCAGCCGTTGATGCTCGCTGGTCCACCGGCCGATGTTCCACCGTCACCACTGTGGTAATCCCCCCCCGCACCAGAAATCGGCCGGTCACCGACAGGTAACGGGGGGCGATGGCCGCCACCAGATCATCGAGAATCCGGTTGGTGACCGCCTCGTGAAAGGCCCCTTGATCGCGAAAACTCCAGAGATACAACTTGAGCGATTTAAGCTCCACACAGAGTCGATCCGGGATATAGGAGATGACGATTTCGGCAAAATCCGGCTGCCCGGTCTTGGGACACAGGCAGGTAAATTCGGGACAACGCATTTCGATCCGATAGTCCCGTTCCGGATTGGGATTGGCGAAACTGTCCAGTATCATGTGACCGACTCCTTGAAAAATCCGCAATGCACCCCTGTCACGGGTGCGCCAGCATATACAACAACCCACCCGCCTCGGCGGGTTCCACCACGCCCAACAGGGCGTTCAATCCCACCGTCTGATTGCCACTCCGATCCGACCAGGTGACCGTCAGGTTGACCGACCGGGTGGCGGGGATGGCCGTGGTCGTCCAGTTCCAACTCCGGGTGAAGAGGGCGTTGGTGCCGGTCACGGTATCCGAACCATTGGCATAACCGGAGAGGGTGGCCATGGAATTGAATCCACGCAAGGTCTCAATCTTGCCCTCTGCCAACCGGAGTGCCTCGGTCCGGGCCTTGGCCTGGGCACTGCTCTGGGTCACGGTGCCCTGCAGACGACCCAGGGCCAACAATCCCACCGACAGAATCAACAGGGCCACCATCGCCTCGACCAACGTAAAACCTGCGCATCTCCTGTGCATCGGCTTCGACTCCTGCAAAACGCGACCTGGATCGGGGCCTAAAAATCTTTCCAGGTGCCCACTATTTTGGGGGCACCGATATAGGGCAACGACTCGTCCATCCCCTGGCCGTTGCCCGTCAGGGAAAATTTGTCTATATCCACATTGGCATTCAACTTGGTCAGCGTCCCTTCGAAGGCGGCGGTGCCATAAATATCCGCCCCACCCCACCCCTGGTTGCCACAGGCGGGATCCTCAAAATAGACCACCCCATACAAGGTGACACCGCCATTGGTCTGGGGACAGTTGGAGGCCGAGGCAAAGGCGAGCACCACCGGATGGGTGGCAGAGCCTAGATTGGTGTGCCAGGGCGAGGTATCGGTGATCCAGAAATAGTGCTGATCGCTCAATGCCATCTGCCCGGCCGCCACGGCAGCCGTCTCCGCCGCCGCCATGGCCTGGAATTGGGTCTTGGTCAACGTGCCAAAAATATATTGCCAGGCGGTGCTGCTGAAGGCGTTACCCAGCACCGTCCCCCCATTGAGGTTCAAGTGGCCGGTATTGACACAGGTGCTGGTCTGAGAGGTCGCCAGGGCCACATTCCCCGTTGCCCCCGGAAAGACATCGGGGTTGCCCGTAATCCCGGAGACGCATCCGTTGATCACCAGGGGTGGCGCATTCAGGAGATAACCCGGATTTAAAATGGTATTGGGCCGGACATATTGCTGGACACTGGCGGTGATGGTGGCATCCTGGGTGGCCACCGAGGTGGCACGTACCAGGATATAATCCTTGGTGGCCGTGTTGCGGCAATAGGTCACGGTCTGGTGGTAGGTATCCCCATTGCTGGCGGAGACCACCGGCGCGGTCAGGGTATCATTCTGGTTGCAGCTGCCCGCCACCCAGGTGGGCCGGTTGCCCGCCAACCAGCGAATTCCGTATTCCAGACCGGACTCGGCGGCATGAAAGACCTCCAGGGCACGGTATTCGTTGGCAGAGACCATTTGCTCCATGCGGGCACTTTTGCTGCCCGTCAAGGCGATCACGGTGAGGGTGAGCAACAGGATCAGGCTCATGAAGAGGGTGACGGCTCCGTTTTCGGTTTTCATGAACGCCCTCCTCAAGGGATGTACAGGTCATTGCGAACCCGCACCGGTTCAACAATGGTCTGGGTGACGGTGGCATCGTTCAGCAGGCGGAGGGTCAGGGTAATGGAGACCTGCCGGATGGATTGACACCCCTGCCCCGCCACACAGGCCGAACCGGGATGGGCCAGGTTGAAGGAGGTGGTGGAGAGGGCAAAAGCCAACTGGGTCACATAGGTCAGTTTGGCATTGTTCATCGGTTCGTAGGTGCCGTTGTCGCAACCCGTACCGGTGGCCGAGGTCCGCATTTCCACCACGCCGTTGTTCAACCGGAACCCGAATCGTTCCGCATTGCCCACCAGCCTGTCGCCATCGAGATCATAGCTGAAGGTGATGCAGGAGTTGGCCGCCTCACCGCTCCGCTGCCCGATGGCCAGATCGTTGGCCGCCTGCCAGAAGGGGTTGCTGGAGAGATCCACCGTCCCGCTGCCCGCTCCGGCACTGTAGCGGGCGGTCATCCAGACGGGATTGCCCACGCTGCCGGTGGTGCCCGGCACCACGGCCCAATAGCCAGCCCGCCGGATCTCCCGGGTCATGATGCCCATGATGGCGCGCATCTCCTGGTTGAGCCGTGCCAGTTTCAGATTGTCGGCATTGGCCTTGCTGGTGGCCACATAGACGGAGATCACCCCGCCCAGCAGCACCAGACCCACCAGGATGCCCATCAACAACTCCACCAGCCCCACCCCGGCCTGGCCCTGGTCAGCGGGTTTCAACATGGGGGATATCCTCCGACCGGAACACTGGTCAGGGAACAGGTGGCGACCTGTCCCAGGATGCCAATCTGGATCGCCAACTGGGTGGTGCCATCCGAGGTGGAGAGGTGGATCTGGCCGACATTGGCGGTGCCGCGTACCGGATTGAAGGTGACGCTTTGACCGGCAAAGGTGACGCTGGTCATCTGCACCCCGGAAAAGTCGGCACTGGATTTGGAGGTCCACAGGGCGGGGGTCGAGGTATAGCTCCAGGTGCTGGTGCCGTTGGTGGCAAAGGTGACGGCGATGGGCAGATTGCGTTTGATCGACTCGGTGCGGGCATATTGCAGATCCCCGGCGATGGTTTCGACGCCGTTTTTCAATCGTTGTATCTCCAGGAAGGCGCGCACGTGGGGCGTGGCCATCGCCAGCACCACCGCCAGGATGGCAACCGTGATGAGCATTTCCAGCAGAGTGAATCCCGACGATGGGGTGCGCATGGCCTGTGTCATCACCAACACGCGGTGGGGGTACGGGTTTCGCCCGTGCCACTGACGGTCAGGGTGAGGGTGGTACAACCGGCATCATTGCCCTGTGCACCGAGGGCGGTGGCGGTGGCGGTATAGCCGGTGGCGGTATTGGTGGCAATGGCAATGGTATACTTGCCCCGTTCGGAGGTGCCGTTCAGCCCCAGATTGGCCAAGGTGGCATAGGTGGTATGGTTGGCCCGCCATTTTTCCTGTGCCATCTGGAGATTGAGCAGGGCAGTGGTGGCGTCGGCGCGGTTGCCCCGATAGACAAACTGTTTATAGGAGGGAAGGGCAATGGCCGACAGGATGGCGACAATGGCCACTGTCACCAGCAACTCCACCAGGGTAAATCCGGCGATGGTTGACCTGCGCCCCATGTTGCAAACCCTCCCAATCCCGTATCAGCGGCATCCCTCCGCCCCAGTGACCACCGGCGCGCGGGCCTCTCTTGACCACCCGCACCGCCCATGGCCCACTATACCATACGGTGGATGGGTTGTTCCAACCCTTTTGCCCAGGACAAGCGCATTGGCACCTCCTTGACAACCTTGAATACCCAAGATGCCGTCCCACTTTTCGCCTGGTACCCTTTGTAGCGGCCAGAGTCATTTTTCGATGGGCGTATCGTCTCCCACAGGGCGTTATCGTCCCGCCTGTTTTGTCCGAGAGGTACGCCCGAACCCCCGCAACCGCAAGGCATTGCTCACCACCGTCACGCTCGACAGCCCCATGGCCGCCGCCGCAAAGACGGGCGACAGTTGCACCCCGAACCAGGGATACCAGACCCCCGCCGCCAGGGGGATCAACAGGACATTATAGGCAAAGGCCCAGAACAGATTCTGGCGAATGTTGGTCATGGTGGCCTGAGAAAGCTGGATGGCCGTCACCACCCCCTGGGGATCGCTCCGCATCAGGGTGATGTCCGCCGCCTCCATGGCCACATCGGTCCCGCCCCCCA
>CAIWLA010000497.1 GCA_903913345.1 uncultured Magnetococcales bacterium
CCGCATCCCCATAGCGCATGTTGAGCAGGGTCATGGCCGATCCCAACCCCAAAAAGCCCATCCCATGCCGACGTTTCAGGAGAATTTCCGCCCTCTGTTCGGGCAGTGGCAGACCGCTGATTTCCACGACATTGTCCAGCATTCGGGTAAAAATCCGCACCACATCGCCAAAGGTGGACCAGTCGAACACCGCCTGGGGCGTGAAAGGATGGGTCACAAACCGGGTCAGGTTGATCGAGCCGAGCAGGCAGGCCCCGTGGGGCGGCAGGGGTTGCTCCCCGCAGGGATTGGTGGCCCGCACCACCTCGCAAAACCAGTTGTTGTTCATCTCATTGACTTTGTCAATCAGGATGAACCCCGGTTCGGCGTAATCATAGTTGGAACTCATGATCAGATCCCACAACCGCTGGGCCGGCAGACGCCGATAGATCCGGCAGGCCACCTCCCCCCGTTCGTTGGTTTGATACCCCTCGGTCACTGGCCAGGGACGATAGACCAGGGCCATATCGGGATTGGCCAACTCCTGTGGGTTGGCGGGAAAGCTCAGCTCCCACTCCCGGTTTTCCTTGACGGCCTGCATGAAGGGATCGCTGATCAGACAGGAGAGATTGAACTGGCGCAGACGGCCATTCTCCCGCTTGGCGCGGATAAAATCGACAATATCGGGATGGGCAATGTCAAAGGTGGCCATTTGTGCCCCCCGCCGTCCCCCGGCGGAGGAGATGGTGCGGCACATGGAGTCAAAAATATCCATGAAGGAGAGCGGCCCGGAGGTGCTGGCTCCCGCCCCGGCCACCAAGGCCCCACGGGGGCGCAGGGTGGAAAATTCATAGCCAATCCCGCACCCGGCCTTCAGGGTCAACCCCGCCTCGCGCACCATGTCGAGAATATCCAGCATGGAGTCCCTGACCGTGCCGGAAACGGTGCAGTTGATGGTGGAGGTGGCCGGTTTGTGGGCCTGGGCACCGGCATTGGAGACAATGCGACCCGCCGGAATGGCCCCGTGGCGCAAGGCCCAGAGAAACCGCTCCTCCCAGAACGCCTGCTTGTCTGGATTTTCCACCTGGGCGATGGCACGGGCCACCCGCAAATGGGTATCGTCCAGACTGGCATCCAAAGGGGCACCATCCATCGATTTCAGACGGTATTTGCTGTCCCATATATCCCAGGAGGCCGACTGCAACCCCTCCTCTTCCAGCGAATGGGACTTCCTTGTTTGGGCATGAACAGACATGAAAGATTCAATC
This sequence comes from uncultured Magnetococcales bacterium, assembly GCA_903913345.1. GTDB lineage: Bacteria > Pseudomonadota > Magnetococcia > Magnetococcales > Magnetaquicoccaceae > Magnetaquicoccus. Next base: position 1,248 of record CAIWLA010000497.1, read on the forward strand.
TCCTGAAGAACGAAAAACGGCGGCACCCTCCCCGGATGGTCCTTGCCAGCCAGAACCTTTCTAGCATAAATGGCCTCTGCTGTATCGGGGTGTCGAAAGGGAAAAACCGACTCCACCCCCCCCCATCGGGAGATAATCCAGGAGAATTATGCGGATGAACCGCAAAAAAAATTCTTCCCCATCATGGCGGCAAAAAGGGGTCTGCCACAGGAGAAGGGTTTCAGATCTGCCCTGCCGGCATCGCCTTTGCGGGGCCGCCTGACCATCCCCACAGGCGGGCTATCGATGTCGTCGTCGCCAGATCCAGGGGGGTTCTGGATGGGAATCCGACCACAGCCCAAGCCGTTCCCGGCGCGCCATCGCCTGCACCGCTTGCAGGGTGCGATCGGTGGAATAGGCGCGATACCACCACGCCAACCCCTGCCGGACCAGCCGCTCATTCAGGCTGCTGCCGTCCGGCAGAATGATCGTGGCCACCATCCGTCCATACTGGTCCCGCTCCTTGTCCCGCACCGTGACCCGTTTGCCCAACGCCTGCTGGCGGGCAAAGGCCGTCGCCTCGGAACCCCAGGGTTGATCCCGTTCCGGCGCGTCAATCCCCTCCAGACGAATTTTAACCTCTCTGCCATTCCGCTCCACCCGCAGGGTATCCCCGTCCACCACCCGCACCACCCGACCCGACCAGACCAGGCCGGATCCCTCCCCCCAGGTGGTGGAAAAAGGGCCTATCCAGAGCATCAACCCGATTCCGCACCACCCAATCCATCGCATGACCCGTTGAAACGGGGTGACAACCGTCTTTTTTTTGTTAAACTTGTCTGTCACACGTATGGACTCCCCCTTTGAAGTGGAACGACATGGCCCTTTTACCCATTCTGATCGCCCCGGACAAGCGGCTCAAGCAAAAATCGACCCCGGTCAGTCGTGTCGATGGATCGATCCGCCAACTGATGGATGACATGTTGGAAACCATGTATGCCGCCCCCGGTGTCGGTCTGGCCGCCCCACAGGTGGGGGTTTTGCAACAGGTGATCGTGGTGGATATCGGCACGGAACAGGACAAACATCTCCATGCCCCGTTGCTGCTGGCCAATCCGGAAATCATCCACCGGGAGGGTGAACTGCCCTGGAAAGAGGGATGTCTCTCCGTGCCGGAACACATGGCCGAGGTGGTGCGATCGGCGGTCATCAAAATTCGTGCCCTGGACCACAACAACCGTACAATATATATCGAAGCCACCGAACTGTTGGCGGTCTGTCTTCAGCATGAAATGGATCATCTGCGCGGTATTCTGTTTATTGATCATCTCTCCCGGCTCAAACGGACGATCATTTTACAAAAACTGAAAAAGGCCGCCGAGACCAAGGAGTAACGGATGGACGCAGACTCCCCCTGGCGTATTGTTTTCATGGGCACCCCGACCTTTGCCGTCCCCGCCCTGGAGGTGTTGTTGGCGGGGACGGATGCCGTCGTGGGGGTCTTTACCCAACCGGACAAACCGGTGGGACGCGGCATGAGACTCACCCCCTCCCCGGTCAAGCAGCTGGCCAGTCAACACGGGGTGCCCGTTTTTCAGCCACCCCGTTTGCGGGCCGCCGAGGCCGTGGCCGACTTGATGGCCATCCAACCCGATCTGATCGTCGTGGTCGCTTATGGCCAGATTTTATCCCCGGAAGTCCTGGCCATTCCCCATCAGGGCTGTCTCAACCTCCACGCATCCCTCCTGCCCCGATGGCGGGGGGCGGCCCCGTTGCAACGGGCCTTGCTGGCGGGAGATGCCGAGTCCGGCGTCACCCTCATGCGGATGGAGGCCGGGCTGGATACCGGTCCCCTGCTCAACCGGTGCCGACAATCACTGACCCCGGAGATGACCGGCGGCGAACTCCACGATCTGTTGGCCCAACAGGGGGCCATCCTGCTGCAAGAGAGTCTGCCTCTCCTCAAGTCGGGCACCCTCCAGGCTGTGCCCCAACCGGCCGAGGGGGTCACCTATGCCGCCAAGATCACCCCACAGGATGAACGGATCGACTGGCACCGGCCCGCCCTGTGGATCAAACGGCAGATTCTGGCCCTCAACCCCTGGCCAGCGGCGCATACCCTGTTGGATGGCCAACCCCTCAAAATTTTTCGCTGCCGACTGGCCACCGGGACGGGTTTGCCGGGCACCCTCATCGCCCAACAGAGGGATGGTCTGGAAATCGCCTGCGGGGAGGGCAGTCTGGTATTGACCGAGATCCAACCCGCCAGCAGACGCCGACTGTCGGCCAGCGACTGGTTGCGCGGGCAACCGGCACTTCCAGACAGATTTTAGTGTCAGCAACAATTCAGCACCCCTTATCTCAATCATTTTACAAATCATGATGGGGGTCCGGGGGAGATAATCTCCCCCGGTGGGGGTTTGGGGGCAACGCCCCCAAGGTCTTGAAAAACATGCAGGGATTCGCCCCGGCCCCCACCAGAGTGCTCTGCCCTCTGGACTCACACCGGGGACCGTGACGGTCCCCGGACCCCTACAATCATTGCAAACCAACGCTTGCTGCACAGCAACGGGATGGGATATGATAGAAACGGTTGGAGGTTTGGGGGAACTTTCGCCATAGCCCCCCCCGATTGGGCACTTTTTCTGCTCCCCCGATCCCCTGCCGATTGGAAAAATAGCCAAAATGGGCCTGTTTTCTCGTTTTGATCATTTCGCGCCTCTTCCCCCGTTCGTGCTGGCGATGACCCTGTTCAGCGGCTGCGCCGTCGTGGGCACCCCTGTTCATCCCCAGGTGACCGTCTCCGCATCCAGTCACTGGCATGCCCTCCTGCCCCATGGGGGTTCTGCGGTCCAATTGGCCGATTGGTGGCGACAGTTTGATGATCCCATCCTGGTTGAACTGATGGAGACCGCTGCCGCCAGCCATCCCAATCTGCACCGCGCCCTGGCCGCCATTCAGGAGGCCCGCGCCACCCTGGTCCTGCACCAGGCCGATGGTCGGCCCCGAGTGGATGGCTCCGCCGCCACCTTGCGCAGCGGGAATCGCAACGATCCCACCCCGGCCACGGGCAGCTCGGTGATGCCGGAGGCCACTGTCTATACGACCGCCCTGGATGCCAAATGGGAGTTGGACCTCTTCGGTGGTCTGCAACAGGCCACGGCAGCGGCCACCGCCCGTCTGACGGAACGGGAGGACAACTGGCACGATGCCCGCGTCTCCCTGGCCGCCGAAGTGGCCAACCGCTATGTCGGCTATCGGGCCTGTCGCCAATTGCAGGCGGTCTCCCTCCGGGAACTCTCCTCCCGGCAAGAGACGGAACAAGTGACCGACAAGGCCGTTTCAGCCGGTCTGATGCCCCCGATTGACCACCATCTGGCCGGTGCCAAACGGTCCGAAGCCGCCGCTGCCCTGACTGCCCAACAGGCCACCTGTGACCTGACCGTCAAGGCCCTGGTCTCGTTGACCGGCCTGGAAGAGCCTGCCCTGCGCACGCTGTTGCA